>JAJTHD010000312.1 GCA_021297925.1 Lysobacteraceae bacterium | reverse complement strand
GGTCGCCGGGCTTCAGTGCGGCATGGGAAACGGCGAGCAACTTCTGCACCTCGGCCACGCCCCAGTCGTGCAGGACGTGCAGGACGACCGGACGACCGTCCAGACCGGCCCGGGTCGCCGGCCATCGCATCGTCCGCAGCCCGTCCGGTCGCCAGCCGATCGGGTCGACCGGCGGCGCGGCGCCGCCGCGCGCGGCAAGCCACGGCAACAGCGCGATCCGCGGGCCGATCGCTTCGGCCGACGCCGCGCCGCGCCACAGGGCGGGAGGCGATCGGCCGGCGATCGGCAGGGCCACCCGTGGCGCCCAGGTCCAGGCCGCGGCAACGGGGTCCTCGTCGGCCTCGAGCGACCAGGCGAGCGCCAGCGCATCGGCGTCGATCGGCGCGACCGCGTCGAGGGAAGGATCCGCCTGCAGCGCTCGCTCGAGCGCGGCGCGCACGTCCGCGTCGAGCGGGGCGGGGCCGCGCCACTGGAAGGCGTCCGGGGACGTGGGGAGGGCCTCGGCCCGCGGCGCGGTGTTCAAGCGGGAGTGGGGGAGGGCTGCGCTAGACTGCGGGGCCGCCATTATCCGCCCTTTCCGGCGCCCGAGTCCCGCCCCCGGCATGTCCCCCCTGCTGCGTTACGCCCTGCTGGCGATCCTGCTCGGATTCGGCCTCCTCCTTGGTTTCGGCGTCCCGGTCGCCTGGGTGCTCGACCGCGAGGTCCGCGCCGAGTTCGAGGCGCTGACCTGGCAGATCCCCACCCGGGTGTTCGCGCGGCCGCTGGCCTTGGCGCCCGGCGATCCGATGAGCCCGGTCGCCCTGCAGCAGGAGCTCGACGCGGCCGCCTATTCGGCCGGCGACGGCCGGACGCCTGGCACCTACGTCCGCGATGGCGGCCGATGGACGATCGCCACGCGCGGCTTCGACGACGTCGAAGGCCCGGTCGATCCGGCCCGCGCCGAGGTCGTGCTGGACGGCGGTCGCATCGCCTCGGTGCGTCGGCTGGACGGCGGCGGACCGGGCGTCCAGCTCGATCCCGCCCGCATCGCGACGCTCTACGGCGCCAAGCAGGAGGAGCGCGAGCTGGTCCGGCTCGACGACCTGCCCCCGCTGCTCGTCGCGGGCTTGCAGGCCGTCGAGGACCGCAACTTCAAGCACCACATCGGCATCGACCCGTGGGGCGTGCTGCGCGCGATGGTGGTCAACGTCCGCGAGGGCGAGCTCGAGCAGGGCGGCAGCACGATCACGCAGCAGCTCGTCCGCAGCCTGTTCCTCAGCAACGCGAAGACGGCAACGCGCAAGGCCAGGGAGGCCGCGTACGCGTTGATCATCGAGGCGCGTTTCGACAAGCGCCGCATCCTCGAGACCTACCTGAACCAGGTCTACCTCGGCCAGCAGGGCGCCCAGAGCGTCCACGGCGTCGGTGCAGCGGCGCGCTTCTGGTTCGGGCGCGACGTGCAGGACCTGCGCCCGCAGGAGATCGCCCTGCTGATCGGCATGATCCAGGGGCCGTCGTACCACGATCCGCGCCGTTTCCCCGACCGCGCGAAGGCCCGGCGCGACCTGGTGCTCGGTGTGTTCGCCGAGACCGGCCTGCTGACGCCGGCCCAGCGCGACGCCGCCCGCGCGGCGCCGCTGGGCGTGCTGCCGCGCCCGGGGCTGGCGCGCAACCGCTACCCGGCCTTCCTCGACCTCGTGCGCCGGCAGCTGGCGCGCGACTATCCGGCCGACGCGCTGACCGGCGCCGGCCTCGTGGTCCACACCACCCTTGCGCCCTCCGCGCAGCGCGATGCCGAGGCGTCGGTAGCGCGCGCGCTGGCCGCGCTCGACCGCCGCGACTGGCCGTCCCTGCAGGCGGCGCTCGTCGTCACCGATGCCCGGACCGGCGACGTGCGCGCCATCGTCGGCGACCGCAACCCCGCCAACCCGGCCTTCAATCGCGCCCTCGATGCGCGCCGCCCGGTCGGCTCGCTGCTGAAGCCGGTCGTCTACCTGCTGGCGCTGGCGCAGCCGGGGCGCTGGTCGCTGGCCTCGCCGGTGGACGATGCCCCGGTGGCCGTCCGCCTGGCCAACGGGCGCGACTGGACGCCGCAGAACTCGGACGGGCAGAGCCATGGCGTACTGCCGCTGCAGGACGCGCTGGCCTTCAGCTACAACCAGGCCACGGTGCGGCTCGGCATGGACGTGGGGCCCGAGCGCCTCTCGGCGCTGCTCGAAGCGCTGGCCGAGATCGACGCCGAGCCGAACCCCTCGCTGATCCTCGGTTCCGTCGACCTGTCGCCGTTCGCGATGGCGCAGGTCTACCAGTTCCTCGCGTCCGGCGGCCGCATCCAGCCGCTGCGCGCCGTGCGCGGCGTGCTGTCGCCACAGGGCCAGCCGGTCGCGCGCTACGACGGCCGCAAGGACGCCGCGCAGGACGGCGATGCGGTGGCCGCCCGCCTCGTCACCCTCGCCCTGCAGGACGCCGCGCGACGCGGCACCGCCCGCGCGCTCGCCAGCGGTCCGACCGCCGGCCTCGGCGCCGCCGGCAAGACCGGCACCAGCAACGACGGCCGGGACTCGTGGTTCGCCGGCTACACCGGCGGACACCTCGCCGTGGCGTGGGTCGGCAACGACCGCAACGAGGCCACCGGGCTCTACGGCGCCACCGGTGCGATGCGCATCTGGCAGGGCGTGTTCTCGACCCTGCCGAGCGATCCGCTGGTGCCGGGCGAGCAGGGCATCGAATGGGCTTACGTCGCGCAGGGGCAATTCGCCACGACGGAATCCGAATGCGTGGGTGCCCGTCGCTATCCCTTTGTCGCAGGCTTCCTGCCGGCCGAGCATGCGAGCTGCGTCGAGCGCGGCCTGCTTGATTTCTTTGGTTTTGGAGCCGACGGCGAGTGAAGGACAGGATGAACCCGATGCGTGCAGTGGCGATCCGTGGCGCGACGATCCTCGGCGGTGTGCTGCTGCTGGCCAGCTGCGCCACGCCGCCACCGGCGCCCTTGGCCCCGGCCGGCCCGCCGCCGCTGACCGATGCGCAGATCGTCGAGACCACGCGCGCCGCCGGCCGTGATGGCGTGGAACTGGTGGTCACGCCGCTCGTCGATCCGCACGTCGAGGACCTGCGCGACCGCGCCGAGGCGCACCAGGCGGCCGGCAAGCCGAAGAAGGCCGACGCCGACCTGCTGAAGGCGCTTGCCATCACGCCCGACGACCCCGACCTGCTGCAGTGGCGCGCCGAGCTGGCCGTGCTGCGCGGGGCCCGCGGGGAGGCGGAGGCGCTGGCCAAGCGCAGCATCGCGCTGGGCCCGAAGTCGGGCCCGCTGTGCCGCCGCAACTGGACGCTGGTGAAGCTGCTGCGGGAGTCGCGTGGCGAGGCGGAGAACGCCACCTCCGCCGCGGCGATGCTCGAACGCTGCACCATCGCGCCGCCGGTGCGGATGTGACGGCCGAGGCCGCCACGTCCGGCGGCCGCGGTGTGCTGCCGATGCTGACCGGCCGCGCGCTCGACGAGGGCGGCGCGCTGGCCAACGCGATTCCCGGCTACGCGCCGCGACCGGCGCAGCAGCGGCTCGGCGTGGCCATCGCCGAGACCATGGCCGAGCGCGGCGCGCTGGTGGCCGAAGCGGGTACCGGCACCGGCAAGACCTACGCCTACCTCGTGCCGGCGCTGCTCTCTGGCCAGCGCGTCATCGTTTCGACCGGCACCAAGGCGCTGCAGGACCAGCTCTACCACCGCGACCTGCCGAAAGTGCGCGAGGCGCTTGGCCTTGGGTTGCGCACCGCGCTGCTGAAGGGCCGCAGCAACTACCTCTGCCTGCAGCGTACCGAGCTCGCCAAGGGCGCGCCGGTCTTCAGCGGCCGCGAGCAGATCGCCCAGTTCGAGCGCATCGTGCAGTGGAGCAAGCGCACGCGGCGCGGCGACCTTGCCGAGATCGAGGACCTGCCGGAGGACTCGCCGCTGCGCGGCCTCGTCACGTCGACGGTCGAGAACTGCCTCGGCAGCGAATGCCCGTTCTGGCAGGACTGCTTCGTCGTGAAGGCGCGCGCCGAGGCGCAGGCTGCCGACCTCGTCGTCATCAACCATCACCTGCTGCTGGCCGACCTCGCCATCAAGGAGGAGGGCTTCGGCGAAATCCTGCCCGGCGCTTCGGCCTTCGTGCTGGACGAGGCGCACCAGCTGCCCGATCTCGCCTCGCAGTTCTTCGGCGAATCGGTGTCGGCACGCATGCTCATCGACCTGACGCGCGACGCCATCGGCGCCTGCGGCAAGGTCGCGGGCAGTCTCGCCGCCGTGTCGCCCGCGGTGCGCGAGCTGGAGGCCGCGATCCGCCTGCTGCGCGCGCAGTGCGAAGGCCTGCCCCAGCGCGGCACGCTGGCCCTGCTGCTCGACCACCACGCGGACATGCCGGCCCTCGTGCGCACGCTGGATGCCGCGATGGCCGGATTGCTGGCCGCAGTCACCCCATTGAAGGAGGCCGCGCCGGAGTTCGCCGCCGTGCTCACGCGCTTGGAACTGTTCCAAACGCGGCTGCGCACGTGGGCCCAAGGGGCGCCAGGCCTGCTCGAAACGGATGATGGCGACGACGCGGCGAACGCGCGCGCTGACGCGGCCGAGGGTGCCGAAGACGAGGATCACGCCGATGCGGCGTCGCACGGCGAAGTGCGCTGGT
>JAJTHD010000109.1 GCA_021297925.1 Lysobacteraceae bacterium | reverse complement strand
GTGCGCGCCGTTCGGGGACTACCGCGAGGACCCCTACAGCGTGTGCATGACGCGGATGCACTAGCCGTCGCGCCTTGCTAGGCTCTTTCCCACCCCCCGCAATCAAGGACGAAACCATGGCGACCGCTTGGCGTTGGCTCTCCCGACTGCTGATGGTGCTGCTCGCGCTCGTGGCCTTGCTCGCCGCGATCTGGACCTACGGCCGATGGACCTCGCCGACGTCGGCGCAGCACGCCGCGATCGCACTGATGCAGCAGGACGAGGCCGTCGACGCGGCGGCCGAGAACGGCTTCCCGCAGATGATGGCGCTGCCCGAGGCACCGGGTGCTTTTCCGCCGGCGGTCGACTGCGGCAATGCCGCCGACAATCACTGCATCGCGACGATCGAAGCCACGCCGGAGGCCAGCGCCGCCGCACTCGAGCCCTTCCGCCCGAATCTCGAGGCCGCGGCGCGTGCGCTGCGCGCCCCGGTGTTCCGCGATCAGCGCCCCGTGGTGTCGATGGGGATCGATGACGTCCCGTCGTTCCAAGCGGTGATGCAACTCGACAGCCTGCGCGCGCTCGATTTCGCGGCGGGCAACACGGCGGGCGCGCTGGCCGACGCGTGCACCGACGCCTTGGCGACGGTGCGCTGGGCCACGGACCCCGACACGCTCCTGCAGGGCATGATCGGTATCGCCGCCTTCCGCGATCAGGCAATGCTGATTGCCGACATGCGCCGACGAGCGCCGGCCGACCCGCTGCCTCCGAGCTGTGCGGCCTTGGCCGAGCCCCCCGATGCCGGCACCGAGGGCCTGCTCTGCGCCGCCATGCGGGGGGAATGGCGCTATCAGCAGCGCGCCTTTCCCGCGCTCGAAGCCACCATGCAGGACGACGAGGGTGACCCGTGGGGCCGACGGATGTCGGCGCTGGGCCACGACACCGACTGGATGCTGGGGCAGACCGCGCGCGCCTTCGCACCGGCCTGCGGGGATGCGGCCATGCAGGCCGCCCGCGAGGACCGCGCGGTGGTCCTGGCTGCCGCCGAGCCGCGTTGGGTCGATTACATCGCCTTCCCGATTTCCGTGGTGCTGGGGGACATCGCTGGGCCCGCCTACGCGGACTACGGCGAGCGCCAGCTCGATTTCGTGGCGTGGCGCCGAGTGCTCGCGGCGGCGCTGCAGATGACGACGATGGATCCCGCCCTCGCCCCGGCGCAGCGTTTCGCCGCCTTGCCCGCCGCGCTTCGCGATGGCCCACGCCCGCTGGCGTTCGACGAGGCCAGTGGCACGCTCCACGTGCCGCTGCGAGGGCGTCGCTCGGCGGCCGAGGGGGGCGAGGCGCGCCTACCAGTCCGTTCCATCGATCCGGCGCCAACCCCCTGACTCCGGGCTTTGCATGCGCCTGCGCTCTTCCCCTTGGGCCCTTGCCGTCCTGCTGCTCGCCGGGCTGTGCCTCGTCGTCGTCGCCCTGTGGATGTACGGCCGGCTGACCTCGCCGACGCCGGCTCAAGTCGCCGCGCTCGAGGCCATGCGGGCGCCGGCCGGCGACGAGACGGGAGACAACGGCTTCGAGCGCCTCGCCGCCTTGCCGGTCCATGCGAACCCGACGCGATGGCCGGCGTGCCAGGCCGGCATGCCCTGCCTCGAGCGGGTCGAGGCCAATCCGGTGGCGTTCGCGCAGGCCTTGGCGCCGCTCGCCCGTGACCTCGATGAGGCGGAGCGCGTGCTTCGCGCGCCGCGCTTCGTCGATCCCCGACCCGCGGTCGCGATCGACGATGCCGGTCCATCGTTCGATGCGGTGGCGGCGCGGTGTTCCGCGACACGGCGTGGCTGATCGGCGAGATGCGTGCGCCCGACCCTGCTGTGCCTTTGCCGGTCGCTTGCGCGCCCTTGATGGACGTTCCGGACCCCGCGACCGAGGGCGCCGCCTGCGCGATGCTCGCCGCGGAATGGCGGCACCGGCAGCGGGTGATGCCGGCGATGGAAGCGAAGGCGCGCGGCGGTGGTCTGTCCGGGCTGCTCCAGCCCGTGCTGCATGACGGCCGCTGGTTGGCCGCCCGCAGCGCCGAGCGCTTCGCCACGGCCTGCGGCGCGGCGGGTGCCGAGGCTGCGCGGGCCGATCGTCTTCCCACGCTGTCGGCGCCGCCCCGGCGCGGGGTCGATCACGTCGCCTTCCCGCTGTCGATCGGCCTCGACGGCCTCGAGGCGCCGGCCTACGGCGTCTACATCGAACGCCTGCTGGACCATGCCGCGCGGCGGCGCCTATTGGCCGCGGGGCTGCGCATGGGGACCATGGACCCTGCGATGGCCGGAACGGCGCGTTTCGAGGCCTTGCCCGAGGCGCTGCGCGGCGGGCCGCGCCCGCTCGCCTTCGATGCGCGCAACGGGACGCTTCTCGTGCCGATGCGCGGGCCCCAGACCCATCTGCCCACTGGCGCCGTCGCAGAAGAGCGCCTGCCCATCCCCGTGATGCCGTGAGGGCGGGGCGCGCCGCCGTCGGCGTGGTCCTTGCCGTCCTGATGACGGCGTGCGCCAGCCCGCCGCAGCGCAGCCCGTTGGCGGCGTGGTCGCCCTCGCCGAACCATGACGCCCGGCAGGCGCAGCTCATCGTCCTGCACCACACGCAGATGGCCTCGTTCGACGAGGCCCTGCGCACGTTGAAGTCGGCAAACGCCGGCGGACGGGTCAGCGCGCACTACCTGGTCGCCGAGGACGGGCGCATCATGCAGCTCGTCGACGAGCGCGCCCGTGCCTGGCATGCGGGCATCGGCCGCTGGGGCGCGCTCACCGACCTCAACGACGCGTCGATCGGCATCGAGCTCGACAACGATGGCACCGAGCCCTTCGCCGAGGCGCAGGTCGCGGCGCTCATCCGTCTACTCGACGACCTGTGCACGCGCCTCGCTATCCCGCGGACGGCGGTGATCGCCCACGCCGACCTCGCACCCACGCGCAAGGCCGACCCTTCCGCGCATTTCCCTTGGGCGCGCCTGGCCGCCGAAGGTTTCGGCGAATGGCCACGGGCCGATGCGCCGCCCGCGCCGGAAGGATTCGACCCGGTGCTGGCCCTGGCGCTGCTCGGTTACGACACCACGGACCTCCCTGCCGCGCTGGCCGCGTTCCGGCGGCGGTTCCGGGGCATGGACACGGCGCCGACGCCGGTGGGCAGCGACGAGGGTGCCGTGCCCGTCGCGTTCGATGACGAGGATCGTCGCCTGCTCTTCGACCTGGAGCAGCAGCGGTTGGGGCGCTGATCGGCAGCGTCAGCCCTTGATCCGATCCTTCAGTTGGCTGCGGTAGCGGCGGCTGCAAGGCACCACCAGCCCGGAACGCAGCTGCACGCTCGCTTCGCCGCCCTCGCCGGCCGCCACCGAAGCGATGGCATCGATGCGGACGATCGCGCTCCGGTGCACGCGCAGGAAGCGTTCGGTGGAGAGCTGTGCTTCGAGTTGTGCCAGCGTGCTGCGCAGCGGGTAGACGGC
>JAJTHD010000156.1 GCA_021297925.1 Lysobacteraceae bacterium | reverse complement strand
CGCATGTCGGTGGCCTGGGACGAGCGCGGCGCCGGCACCGCCATCAAGGAAGGCGTCGGCACGATCATCGTCGCCGCGCTGGCCTACCTGGTGATGAGCTGGGACCGCCTAGAGCACCTGATCTACGTCTACCCGGAGTTCCTGCTCTGGCTGTTCGCGGCGTCGCTCCTGCTCGGCCGCTACTCTGGATACCGCCTGATGGAGTTGTTCCGCTTCCGCGCCTTGGCGCGCGAGGCGGACCCGATCGTGCCCCCAACCGCCAATGCCGCGCCCCCGCAGGCCGGCGATGTGCCGAAGGCCTGAGCCATGGCGCTCTGGAACCCGCTCGAGATCGCGCGGCGCCTGCGGAAGATCGGGCTGATCGGCATCGGCCAGCGCAACGCCGACTACGTGTTGATGTACAACCCGCGCAAGTTCTACCCGCGGGTCGATGACAAGTTGATCACCAAGAAGCTGGCGATCGACGCCGGCCTGCCGGTGCCGGAGCTCTACGCCGTGGTCCGCGAGGAGCACGAGATCGCCGAGTTGCACGACAAGCTCAAGGGCCGCGACAGCTTCGTCGTCAAGCCGGCGCACGGCTCCGGCGGCGATGGCATCCTCGTGATCCACGGCCGCCGCGGCGACAAGTACCGGCGCGCCAACGGCTCGCTGATGCCGCGCGAGGAGTTCGAGCACCACCTGAGCAACGGCCTGTCCGGCCTGTTCTCGCTGGGCGGCCAGCCCGACCACCTGCTGGTCGAGTACTGCGTGCAGTTCGACCCGATCTTCGAGCGCGTCAGTTACAAGGGCGTGCCGGACATCCGCATCATCGTGTTCCTCGGCTACCCGGTGATGGCGATGATCCGCCTGCCCACACGCCTGTCGGACGGCAAGGCCAACCTCCACCAGGGCGCGATCGGCGTCGGCATCGACCTGCCGAGCGGCGTCACCAAGCGCGGGGTCTGGGGCTCGGAGATCATCCGCGACCACCCGGACACCGAGCACAGCATCGTCGGCCTGAAGATCCCGCGCTGGGACGAGTTGCTCCACATGGCGGCCCGCTGCTACGAACTCTCCGAACTCGGCTACATCGGCGTCGACTTCGTGCTCGACAAGGACCATGGCCCGATGATCCTCGAGCTCAATGCGCGGCCCGGCCTGTCGATCCAGATGGCCAACGCCAACGGCCTCCACCCCCGCCTCGAGAAGGTCGAGGCCCTGCAGGCGGCGGGCCAGCTCTCGAAGGACCCGGCCGAGCGCGTCGCCTTCGCGAAGGCGAGCTTTCCGACCACGGGCTGAACGCGCGGCGACAGCGACGTTAAATCTTCGTTTCATCGACCCCGCCATACCCCGACGCACGTTGTGATTCACGTGCCTTTGGCTTGAGCCTCTGCCACCGTACCGCTACCCTCGATCCCCTTTCGACCCGAGGCCATGACGACCATGCGTGCCACCCGCCTTCCCGTGATCGGTCTCGCCGTGCTGATGGCCGGCGTCTTCGGCGCCGACGCCCTGCTCGCGCAGAGTGGCCGGCAGAGCTACCTCGAGCGTCGCGCCGACGAGCGCCGCAACACCGAAGGCGACAAGATCGAGGAACCGCAGGTGCTGTTTCCAGAGGCCACGCGCGCGGAGCCGAAGCAGCGCGCCACCTCGCGCTTCCAGCGCCAGCTCAACGGCATGATCGAGTCGCTCAATGAAGGCGACGCCGCCAAGGCCCTCGAGACGGCGAAGGCCGTGGCCGAGGACGAGCGGGCCAACGCCTACGAGAAGTCGGTCGCCCTGCAGGTCGCCGGCAACGCCTCGTCCGAGCTCGACGACACCGTGGCCGCCATCGACTATCTGTCGGGCGCGCTCGAGGCCGGCGGCCTCGACAACAACGCCCACTATTCGACCATGCAGAACCTCGCGGCCTTCCAGGCCAACGAGGACCGCCTCGACGACGCCATCGCCACGCTGCAGCGCCTCGTCCAGGAAACGAACACCAAGCGTCCCGAGATCCACGTGGTGCTTGCAAGCGCCCTGTTCCAGGATGAGCGCTTCGCCGACGCCATCGCCTCGGTGAACAAGGCGATCTCGTTGGCGCCCGAGCCGAAGGACGAGTGGCTGCGCCTGCTGCAGGCAGCCTACGCCGAGAACGACCAGCAGGCCGAATCGGTCAAGGTCGGCGAGCAGCTCCTCGCCAGGACGCCGGACGACAAGCGTCTGGTCTTCGCGCTCGCCTCGAGCTATCTCGACCTCGAGCAGGAAGCGAAGGCCGAGGCCCTGCTCCAGCAGGCTCGCACCAAGGGCCTGTTCACCGAAGCCAGGGACTACCAGGCGCTGTACTCGATCCTGTTCAACATGGACGGGAAGGAGAAGGACGTGATCACGGTGATCGAAGACGGCCTCGGCAAGGGCCTGCTCAAGCGCGACCTGCAGACGCTCGGCGCGCTGGCCCAGGCCGCCTACTTCGCCGAGGACATGCCGAAAGCGATCGCCACCTACAAGGAAGCCGCCGCGCTCGACCCGAAGGGCGAGACCGGCCTGAACTACGCCAAGGTCCTGTCGGCCGAAGCCCGCGACGCCGAAGCCCGCGACGCGGCGAAGGCGGCGCTGGCCAAGGGCGTCGCCAAGCCCGGCGAGGCGTGGATGGTCATCGCCCGTTCGGAGTCCCAGCTCGACAACGTAGCCGCGACCCGCGCCGCGCTGCAGGAAGCCGCGAAGTTCCCCGAGGCCCGCGAACAGGCCACGAAGATGCTGCAGCAGAACCGTTGAGGCCTTCACGCTGCGGAGGCGCCCTGAGCGTATCCACTGCCTCCGCGTTCCTTTACTATTGCTGACCCGCCCTATACGGCGGCCCTTTCCGAGCCGGCACCCCGCATGACGGACAATCGCATCTACGGCACCAAGGTTCCCGCGCCGTTCAGTTGGCCGCGGACCATCGGCATCGCCTTCGCCATCGCGCTGCACGCGGCGGGTGGTCTGGCGCTGATGGTGCCCATCCAGAACCAGCAGGCCGAGGACGACGAGGAGCTTGTGACCCAAGTCTTCATCGAGCCGCCGCCGCCGCCGCCGCCACCACCGCCTCCGCCGCCGGAGCCGCCCAAGGTGATCCAGCGCGTGATCCAGACGCCGGTGACCCCGACCCCGGTGCCGCCGCCGCCGGAAGAGCCGCCGGTGGTGTTCGAGGACGCCACGCCGGTCGACGTGCCGGCGCCGCCGCCGGCCCCGCCCGCGCCGCCGGCTCCGCTCGCCAACTTCGCGGCGTCGGAGGACATCTCCGGCCGTCGCCTGAACCCGCCGCGCTATCCGCCGCAGGAAGCCCGTCGCTGCATTGGCGGCGAAGTCGTCCTGCGCGTGTCGATCGACGGCAAGGGTCAGGTGCTGGACGTCAAGGTCGACAAGTCCAGCCGCAACCGCAACCTTGACCGGGCCGCGATGGACGCCGCACGCCGCTGGCGCTTCAATCCCGGCATGGAAAATGGCCAACCTGTCGGTGGCGACGTCCTCGTCCCCGTCAACTTCACTCCTCCCTGCTAATCCACCGAAGGTATCCACGTATGCTGCAGGACATCACCATCACCGTTCCCGCGACGGTCGCTGCCGCCCCGGCGGCTGCCCCGGTCACGACGAACGTCGCGCTCGGCGCGCCGGCCGCCGCCCAGCAGACCCAGGCGGTCGAAGGCGCCGCGGACTTCTCGATCCAGAACGCCATGAACTCCATGGGCGTGGTCAACTGGGCGGTGTTCTTCGCGCTCGTGATCATGTCGCTGGTGGCCTGGTACTACACGGTCATGAAGACCATCAAGTACAGCCGCATCAATGGCCGCTCCGGCCGCGTCACGGCCACGTTCTGGCAGACCCCGAACGCGCAGGAAGCGATCCGCTTCATGGAAGAGCAGCCCTCGTGGGAGCCCTTCTCGAAGATCGCCCTCGACTGCGCCCAGGCCGCCGCCCACCACCAAAAGTCGGATGGCCGCCTCGCCGAGGCCCTGAACCGCTCCGAGTTCATCGACCGCGCCCTGCGTCAGGCCGTGTCCCGCGAGTCGCAGACCCTGGAGGACGGCCAGACCTGGCTCGCTACAACGGGCGCCATCGCGCCGTTCGTCGGCCTGCTCGGCACCGTGTGGGGCATCCTGATGGCCCTCGTGCGCCTCGGCTCCTCGGGCGAGAGCTCGATCAAGGCCGTGGCCGGCCCGGTCGGCGAAGCGCTGATCATGACCTTTATCGGTCTGTTCGTCGCCATCCCGGCGGTGATCGCGTTCAACTACTTCAACCGCACCAACCGCAAGCTGGTCGCCCAGTTCGACGCCTTCGCGCACGACCTGCACGATTTCTTCGCGACCGGTGCGCGTGTCGGCGACAAGCGCTGAGGGGCCCTGAGCCCTTCCCCGCGGAGAGAACCCCATGGCCTTCAGTTCCGATGGCAATGACGGTGGCTTCAACGAGCCCAACGTCGTCCCCTTGGTCGACGTGATGCTCGTGCTGCTGATCATCTTCATGGTCACGGCCTCCGTCTCCGAAAGCATCAAGCTCGAGTTGCCGAAGGCGACGATCGAACGCAAGCCGGCCCATACCGACGTGCCGCCGATCTCGCTCTCGGTGCGCGAGTCCGGCGAGATCTACTGGAACGACGAGCAGCTGACCGACACCTCGGTGCTCGACACCCGCCTCGCGGTCGAGGCCCAGAAGGTCCCGCAGGCCGACGTGCTGCTGCGCGCGGACAAGGAGACCAAGTACTCGCAGATCCAGGAGGTCACCACCCGGGTGCGCCTCGCGGGCATGCGTTCCATCAACTTCGTGTCCGAGCCGGAGTCCTGAGCCATGGCATTTTCCTCTGGCGGCGGTTCCGGCCCGAAGTCCGACATGAACGTCGTGCCGCTCATCGACGTGCTCCTCGTGCTGCTGATCATCTTCATGGTCACGGCCCCGACGCCGGCGATGCGGATCAACGTGACGCTCCCGCAGAAGTCGGAAAGAAACGAGCCGCCGAAGACTGAGCCGCCGCCGCCGTTGCAGCTGCAGATTTCCTCGGCCGGCGAGATCACGGTCAACAACACGCCGCAGCCGCTGCCCACCCTGCAGGACTACTTCGACGACATCACGCAGGTCCGCACGCAGGTCCTGCCTGTCGACCAGCAGCCGAAGCTGGAGATCGAGGTGGATCCGGCAGCGGAGTACGAGGTGCTGGCCAAGGTCTTGGCCCGCGCCAAGAACGCGCAGTTCGAGAAGATCGCCTTCATCGACCAGAGCCCGTAAGGGATCCGTCGATGCAGGTCGCGACGCCACCCATGGGGTGGCGTCGTCGTTTGGCGGTCGGCCGGGTCCGGCGGCGCCCCGCCCCGCGATCCGTCGGTTGCCCGGCGCTCAACCGCCGGTGATGGCGCGATAGCGGATCAGGGTGGGGGCCCAGCCATCCACCAGCGCTTCCGCGACCAGCGCGTGACCGATCGAGACTTCGAGCACGCCCGTCACTCCGGCGAGGAAGTCGGCGAGGTTGTCCTGGGACAGGTCGTGCCCTGCGTTCACGCCGAGCCCCGCCGCCTGCGCGGCGTCGGCCGTCCGGCGGCAGGCCCGGAGCGCGTCGGCCGGCCGGCCTGCGGCGTGGGCCTCCGCGTAGGGCCCGGTGTAGATCTCGACCCGGTTGGCGCCGAGGTCCTTGAGCGTGCCCATGGTGGTCTCGCCCGGATCCACGAACAGGGACACGCGGGCGCCGAGGGCACGGAAGGCGGCGATCTGCGCCCCGATCGTCGG
>JAJTHD010000189.1 GCA_021297925.1 Lysobacteraceae bacterium | reverse complement strand
CCAGCTCTTCCGCAGCGCCCGCACGCACAACGCCTGGCAGGCCAAGGACGTTCCCGACGCGCTGCTGCACCAGCGCTACGACCTCGTGAAGTGGGCGCCGACCAGCGCCAACAGCTCGCCGGCCCGCTTCGTATTCGTGAAGTCGCCGGAGGCCAAGGCGAAGCTGAAGGACGCGCTGGCCCCGGGCAACGTCGAGAAGACCATGACGGCGCCTGTCACGGTGATCGTCGCGCAGGACATGGCCTTCTACGACAAGCTGCCGCAGCTGTTCCCTCACGCCGACGCGCGCAGCTGGTTCGCCGGCAACGACGCCCTGATCGAGAGCACCGCCTTCCGCAACGCCAGCCTGCAGGGCGCCTACCTGATCATGGCGGCGCGCGCGCTGGGCCTCGACACCGGCGCGATGTCCGGCTTCGATGCCGCCAAGCTCGACGCCGCCTTCTTCGCTGGCACCACGATCAAGTCGAACTTCCTGATCAACCTCGGCTACGGCGACGAAGCCGGCTTGTTCCCCCGTTCGCCGCGGCTGGCCTTCGACGACGCTGCGCGCATCGCCTGAGCCCCACCTTTCCGCCGCGGCGCCCGCCGCGGCTTGCCCCCCCGGAGCACGCCAGGAAGAGGACCCTGTTCGCCGCCGCGCAGGCCGCCGCCTTCGCCGCCCCCGCCTTCGCCGCAGATGCCTTCACCTTCGACGCCGGCCACACCTACATCGGCTTCGAGATCGACCACCTCGGCTTCTCGCAGACCTTCGGCGAGTTCACCAAGTACGACGGCACGCTGAAGCTCGACCGCGCCAACCTCGCCAACTCGTCGGTCGAGGTCACCATCGACACCGCCAGCATCGACACCGACCAGCCTGATTTCGACGAGCACCTGCGCTCGGCGGATTTCTTCAACGTCGCCGCCCACCCGACGATGACCTTCAAGAGCACCAAGGTCGAGGACGCCGGCAACGGCGCGCTCAAGGTGACCGGGGACTTCACGATGCTCGGGCAGACCCGCCCGGTCGTGCTCGACGTCAAGCTCAACAAGATCGCGCCGCACCCCTTCCGCCCGACGATCGAGGTCGCCGGCTTCTCGGCCACCACCACGATCGACCGCAGGCAGTGGGGCTTCGACAAGTACGCCCCGGCGGTCGGCGCCGAAGTGAAGATCCGCATCGAGACCGAGTTCAACCGCGAGCTGCCGAAGTCCTGAGAGGCCCGCATCCCTGCGCGCCGCACGGCGGGCCTCCGGGCCCGTCGTCGTTTCTGCGGCACAATCCGCGCATGCCCATCGTCTTCCGTCCCGCCGCCGAACGCGGCCGCCTCGTCGATCCCGGCCTGTCCGGCACCGCCGCCTTCAGCCACGGCAGCGCCTTCGATCGCGACTGGCTCGGCTTCCATGCGCTGCGCGTGCTGAATCGCGTCGAGCTGGCCCCGGGTGCCCGCCTGCCCGCGGCGCGTCGCGCCAACATGGAACTGCTGACGCTGGTGCTCTCGGGCACCTACCGTGCCACCTCGGCGGCCGGGGATTCCGGACCGGTCGTCACGGGCGGCGCCTATCGCCTCGGGGCGGGGGCCGGGGTCGACCTCGTCGAGGAGAACCCGGATCCGGCCGTTGCATCGCGCCTGGTCCAGCTGTGGGTCGCGCCGACGCACAGCAACGCGCGTCCCGCCCACGCGGTCGCGCACGTCGATGGCCCCGGTCCGATCGCCGGTCCCGCCAGTGCGCCCCTGCCGTGGTCGGCCGCAGCCTCCGTCCGCCGCGAAGGGATCGCCCCGGGCGCCATGCGGGCCCTGCCGACCACGTCCACGTCCGCGTGCTGGATCGAGGTGCTGGACGGTGAACTCGCGCTGGGCGGCCGCATCCTCCGGCGAGGCGACGGCGTCGGCATTGCCGGCGAGCCCGCGCTGGCGCTGGTCTCTTCCTTCGGCGCCGACGTGCTCGTGGTCGACCTGCCGGCCTGAACCCGGAGGGCCGCCCGGGTCCGGCCGGGCTAGAATGCGCGCCTTCGCCGAACGAGCCCGCCGCCATGCTGCGCACCGACGCCACCGCCCAGAAGCCCGCGAACGCCGAGCGCATCTACGAGGTGCGCCGCGCCGACCTGCCGCTGTGCTGCCCGACGCCCGAGATGCGCCTGTGGAACTCGCATCCCCGCGTCTACCTGCCGATCGAGAACGAGGGCGGGCAGTCCACCTGCCCCTACTGCGGCGCGAAGTACCTCTTGGTCGACTGAGCGCGGCGCCGGCGTGCGCCGCCTTGTCGTCGTCCAACTGCTGCCGGCCCTTGAGGCCGGTGGCGTCGAGCGTTCCACCCTCGAGATCGCTGCCGCGCTGGTCGCGGCCGGCCACGCGTCCCACGTCGTTTCCGCCGGCGGGCGCCTCGTGGCCTCGCTGGAGGCCGCGGGCAGCCAGCACCACGCCTTGGCCATCGGCGCGAAGTCCTTGGCCACGCCGTTCCGCATCCCGGCGCTGCGCCGTCTGCTGCGCGATCTTTCCCCCGACATCGTGCACGCGCGCTCGCGCCTGCCGGCGTGGCTCGCGCTCGGCGCGTTGCGCGGGCTCCGGCCGCGCCCGGCCTTCGTCACCACCGTGCATGGCCTGAATTCGCCGGGGGCGTACAGCGCTGCCATGACCCGCGGCGACGCCGTGGTCTGCGTGTCCGACACCGTGCGCCGCCATGTGCTCGAGCACTGGCCCGGGGCCGCCTCGCGGCTGGTCGTGATCCCGCGCGGCATCGACCCCGGCCAGTTCCCGCGCCGGACCCGTCCGGACTCCGAGGCCGCCGCCGCCATCCGCGCGGAACTGGGCCTCGCGCCCACGACCGATCTGCTGCTGATGCCGGGCCGAGGCACGCGCCTCAAGGGCCATGGCCACGCGCTGCGTCTGCTGGCCGACCTCCGCGCCCAAGGGCGTGACGTGGCGCTCTGGCTGCTCGGCGCCGCGCAACCGGGCCGCGAGGCCTACCTCGACGAATTGCGTGCGGAGGCGGCCGCGCTGGGCGTCGCCGACCGCCTGCGGGTGTCGCCGCCGCGCGGCGACGTCGTCCGCGCGTATGCCGGCGCCGACCTCGTGCTGCAGCTCTCGGGTCAGCCCGAGGCCTTCGGCCGCACGGTGCTCGAGGCGCTCGCCGTGGGCGTACCGGTGCTGGGCTGGGACCACGGCGGCGTCGGCGAGACCCTGCGCGCCGTCTGGCCGGCCGGCCTCGTGGCGCATGGCGATGCGACGGCCCTGCATGCGCGCGCCGCGGCGCTGCTCGACGATCCACCGCCGCTGCCGGCGTCCCTGCCGTACCCTTTGTCCGCCATGCAGACCGCCACCCGGGACCTCTATGCGCGACTCGCTGGTTGAGCGCCTCGCCCGCCTCGCCCCGTGGTGGGTCGTGCTGCAGGTCGCCTGCTGGCCTTGGCGCGCCGTCGCCGAGACCCTGCTGTCGCTCGGCGCGCTGTTGGGCTTCGCGCTGCTCGTCGGCACCCGGTTCCGCGGCGGCATGCGGGTCATGGGCCACGAGGCCTGGGCCCTGACGACCGTACTGTTCCTCGGCTACTGGCTGCCCCAAGTGGCGTCGGTCCCGCTGGCGATCGCCCCGCTGCACAGCGGGGTCGAGGCGCTGAAGGACCTGCGCTACCTGCCCTTCCTGTGGCTGGCCGCGATGGCGATGGCCACGCCGGGGGGGCGCCGGGTGGTCGGCCTCGGCGTCGGTGCGCTGGTCGGGGCGTGGACGGCGGACGGCCTCTTGCAGGCGGTGACCGGCGCGAGCCTCGGGGGGCAAGCCCT
>JAJTHD010000152.1 GCA_021297925.1 Lysobacteraceae bacterium | reverse complement strand
CGGCGGGATGGCCGCTGGCCACCGGGCATGACGACGTCCGCGCCCTTGGATCCCTCGCGGCGATCGATCGCGGTTGCCGGGCTCGCGGCCGGCGCCATCGCCGCCACGCTGGGCGCCGTGGCCGTCGCGCTCAGCGCGTGGCGCTGAGGGCCGCCCGCATCAAGGTGCGCGTGGGCTCGGCCAAGGCGTCGTCCTCCAGCGCGTACTGCAGGGTGGCCTCGATCAATCCCATCCGGCTGCCGCAATCGAAGCGGCGGCCCTCGAAGCGGTAGGCGAGCATCCGCCCCCCCGACAGCAGGGCGGCGATCGCGTCGGTCAACTGGATCTCCCCCCCCGTGCCCGCCCGTGTCGCTTCGAGCAGGTCGAAGATGCGCGGCGGCAGGACATAGCGCCCCACCACCGCGAGCGTGCTCGGCGCTTCCTCGGGCTTCGGCTTCTCGACGATCGCCGAGATCTCGCCGTGGCGGCCGGTGAAGTCGCGCGTGGCGACGATGCCGTAGCTGCGCGTCTGCTCGATCGGCACGTCCTGCACGGCGACGACGCCGGCCCCCTCGCGTTCCGCGAGCTCGACCAGCTGCCGGGTCGCGCCCGCGCCACGGTTCCAGATCAGGTCGTCGGGCAGCAGTACGGCGAAGGGCTGGTCGCCGACCACGGGACGGGCGCACAGCACCGCATGCCCCAGGCCGAGCGCCTCGGTCTGGGTCACGAACACCGCGCGCACCTGGCGCGGCAGCACGTCGCGGATGTCCGCCAGCGCCTCGAACTTCCCGGCCTTCTCCAGCTTCTGCTCGAGCTCGTAGGCCTTGTCGAAGTAGTCGGCGACCGCATGCTTGTAGCGGTTGGTGACGAAGACCAGCGTGTCGCAGCCGGCCTCGATGGCCTCGTCGACGGCGTACTGGATCAGCGGGCGGTCGACGACCGGCAGCATCTCCTTCGGCACCGTCTTGGTGGCGGGAAGGAAGCGCGTGCCGAGGCCCGCGACCGGGAACACCGCGCAGCGGACGCGGCCCGTCATGGCACGCGTCCGCCACGGATGACCTGCGGCCGGAACGGGCCGGCAAGCCGGCCGGCGGCCGGGTGGAACTCGGGGATCGCTTCGCCGATCACGTGGCGGATCTCGTTCTCGTCGTCGCGCTGCACGGCCAGCCGCAGCGCCTTCAGGTGGGCATCGAACCCGTCGAGGTCGACCGGCCGCGGCTCGGCCTGGAAGATCTTCGGATGGATCGTCTGGGCGTAGCTTTCGTCCGCGTGGAAAAGCTCCTCGTGGAGCTTCTCTCCCGGTCGAAGGCCGGTGTACTTGATATCGATGTCCCGGTAGGGAGTGAAGCCGGCGAGGCGGATCATCTGTTCGGCCAGCACGCGGATCAGCACGGGACGTCCCATGTCGAGCGTGAAGATGCCGGACGCCTCGCGGAGCGTCGTGGCCTGCAGGATCAACTGGCAGGCCTCGGGGATGGTCATGAAATAGCGGGTCACGTCCGGATGCGTGACCGTGACCGGACCGCCACGCCGGATCTGCTCCCGGAACAGCGGCACGACGCTGCCGGCCGAGTCGAGCACGTTGCCGAAACGGACCGTGACGAGGCGCGTGGCACTGCCCCTCACGGCCGCCTGGCAGGCGAGTTCGGCCAAGCGCTTGCTGGCGCCGAGCATATTGATGGCGTTGACGGCCTTGTCGGTCGAGATGAGGACCAAGGTGCCCACGCCCCCGGCCACCGCCTCGCGGGCGACCACCTCCGTGGCCAGCAGGTTGTTGCGGATCGCCTCCCGCGGCTGCGCCTCCAGCAACGGCACGTGCTTGTAGGCCGCGGCGTGGAAGAGCTCGTCGGGACGCCATTGCGCGACCAGGCGGCGCACCAGCGGCGCATCGCCGCAGTCACCGAGCTGGAACTCCGCCTCCAGCACGGGGAACCGCTCGCGGAGGTCGAGCTGGAGCTGGTGGAGGGCGAGTTCGGAGCGCTCCAGCAGCACGAGCCGGGCGACGCCCAGCGCTGCGCACTGGCGGGCCAGTTCCGAGCCGATCGACCCACCGGCACCCGTGATCAGCACCGTGCTTCCGGCGAGTGAGGCGCGGATCGCCGGCCAGTCCGGCAGCACGGGGTCGCGGCCGAGCAGGTCTTCGATGGCGACGTCCTTGAGACCACCCTGCATCCAATGGTCCTGCAGCATCTCCTCGGGAGTCGGCACCCGGCAGAAGCGCAGGCGCAGGCGCTCGCACTGCGAGGCGATCCGGCCCAGGGCTTCGCTCTGGTCCCCCGCGATGGCGATGGCGACCTGGGTGGCGGCCGTCTCCTCGGCGATCGTCGCGAGGTCGTCGATCCGGCCGAGCACCGGGATGCCCTGGATCTTCGCGCCCTGGATGCTGCGGTCGTCGTCGAGCAGCCCCACGACCTGGTAGCGCTCGCTGCGCTGCAGGTCGCGCACCAGGCTCTCGGCCGTGGGACCGGCGCCCAGCACCAGCAGGCGATCGCGATGGCCGGACGAAGGGCCGGACGACTGGTTGTCCTTCCAGGCGCGGTACAGCACGCGAGGGCCGCCGAGCAGGACGACCAGGGCGACGGGGTAGAACAGCAACGCGAAGCGCGGCACGCCCTCCGCCCGGTCGACGAAGAGGAACAGCACGAGTGCGATCGCGACGCCGCCGAGGACGCTGCTGAAGAGGATGTTCTTGAGGTCGGGCAGGCTCGCGAAGCGCCAGAGGCCCCGGTAAAGCCCCATGCGCCAGAACACCAGCAGTTGGATGCCCACCACGATGGCGGTCTCTTCCACGAAGGCGTGGGAGGGCATCGCCAGGCCGAGCGACGCGTAGCGCAGCATCACGAGGCCCTGCCACGCCAGCAGCACCATCACGATGTCGTGCAGGACCACCATCGCGCGGCCGATCGGCCAACGACTCGTCATGCCCGGTCTCCGTCGAGGACCCGCGGGGCCAGCATCGAACGCGCCGCGCCCCAGACCACCGCAACGAGGGCGGCGACGGCGGCGACAGCCTCCGGCCCCGCACCCTCGTGATTGCGTTCCACCATGGCGACTCCGGCACCGAGGATCATGGCCATGGCCCCGTAGGCCAGTGCCACCCGGGCGTGACTGTACCCGCTGCGCACGGCGAGCTGGTAGAGGTGGCGCCGATGGGCGCTGGCCAAGGGTTCACCATCGAGCGCACGGCGCGCCAGGGTGCCGAGGACATCGACGGCGAACGGCAGGCCGGCGGCCAGCACTGGCCAGAAGCCGGGCGCGGCGGGCTCTCGAATCGGCAGGACCAGCAGGGCCCCGACCGCCATCCCGAGGACGTGGCTGCCCGCATCCCCCATGAACAAGCGGGCTCGTGGGGCGTTCCACGGGAGGAATCCGGCACAGGCCGCCAGCAGGCCGAGACCGACCCACCCGGCCGCCGACCCCGCGCCTGCGCAGGCCGCCACCAGCCCGACGGCGGCGGCGGACAGAGCCGCGATGCCGTTGATGCCGTCCATGAAGTTCCAGGCGTTCACCAAGAACAGCAGGACGCCCGCGACGAACAGACCGCCCGGCACGGCGACGACCACGCCCTGCCCTGCGGCGAGCGAATCCCCCCCCAGCATCGCGAGGGGCACGACGGCCGCGGCCTGGCCGGCGAATTTCGTCATGGGCAGGAGGCCGGCCAGATCGTCCACGAGACCAACGATCGCCGCACCGGACAACGAGAGCAGGAGCGCGGCCTGGACGACGGCCGGCAGCGGCGCGGTCGCGCACCAGGCGACGAGGACGATCGCCATCGCCACGCCGCCCCCGCGCGGCGTCGGCTGGTGGTGGCTGCTGCGATGGACCGGCACGTCCATCCAGCCCTGCCGAAATGCCGCCGACCGCCACAACCCGGCCAGCAGGGCGCTTGCAGCCACCGCGACCAGTCCGGCGATCCAGGGCCAGCGGTCGTCGACGGCAATCACTCGATCGCCACGTGGGGCAGGGGTTTGATCGTCGCCCACTGCTTGCAGCTCGGGCATTGCCAGTGGTGGGCGCGGGCGCCGAACCCACAGCCCTGGCAGCGGTAGCCCGGCGACCGGACGATCAACTGCTCGTTGATCTGCTGCAGCGTCGCCAGTAGCCCGCGCGGTTCCTCCGACTCGCTGCGCAGCGCGAGATCGATGAGCGCCGCCTCGCCCCGGATCGATGGGCGCTGGCGCAAGTGCTCGCGGAGGAAGCCCAGGGCCGCGGTGGCACCCTCCTCGGCCTCGATCCGGCGGGCGAGCGCCAAGGCCGGCGACACGCCGGCATAGCGCTCCACCATCTCCAGCAGGAAGCCGCGGGCCCGCGCCGGATCGTCGGTGCGGTCATAGGCGGCCAGCAGGGGCGGCAATGCCTCCGGCAGGAACTCGATGTCCTGGCGCGCGGCGCGCTCATAGGCGCGGATGGCGCCGGCATCGTTGCCGTCGGCGAGTTCGATCTGCCCCTCGAGCAGGGAGGCGCGGACGCTGTTCGTGTCGGCCGACGACGCCCGCCCGAGGTGCTCGCGGGCCAGCCCGAGATCGCCCTTGATCCGGGCACGCTCGGCCAGTTCGCACTCGAACTGCGCGATGAGTCGCCCCATCGGCTCGCCCGTGGCGGCCTCGTAGCGGCGGGCATGGTCGATCGCCTGCTGCCAGTCGCGCTCGGCCTGGTAGATCGACATGAGATGGCGCAGCGCCTGCGGCGCCGCCGCCCCCATCTTCACCAGGTCGGCGAACAGGGTTTCCGCGCGGTCCAGCAGGCCGGCCCGCATGTAGTCCTCGCCCAGCGCGAGGATCGCGCGGGTTTTCTGCTCGTCGGACAGTCCCGGGCGGGAGATCACGCTCTGGTGGAGGCGGATGGCGCGGTCGACCTCGCCGCGACGACGGAACAGGGTGCCGAGGGTGAACTGGGTCTCGAGGGTTTCCTTGTCGCGTTCGGCGATCTGCAGGAACACCTCGATGGCCTTGTCCTGCTGCTCGTTGAGCAGGTAGTTCAGGCCACGAAAGTAGGTGGCCGACAGTCGGCTGACGCGGGCGCCGCCCCGCCGCTCGCCGCCACGGCGACCGAGGAACCAGCCCGCCGCACCGACCGCGGGCACGAGCACCAGCAGCCACCAGGGGCTCATCATGGGGCCGGCTCGTCGTCGCCGGCGCGTTCGTCGCCCGCCACCTTCGACGCGGTGGCCCAGCGCGACAGTACGGCCGCCAGCCCACCCAGCAGGGCACCCAGCAGCAGGACCGCGAGCAAGAGAAGGCCCAGGGGCGGGCGGAATTCGACCCAGAGGAGGTCGAGCACGACGGGGGCGCCGTTCAAGGCGGCCACCACGACGCCGAAGGCGACGCAGGCAAGGGCCAGCAGGAGGCGGAGCAGTCGCATGGGATCACGCGGCGAAAGGGTGCCGCGGATTATGGCCGGGCTCAGCCGGCTTCGGGAACCACGGGATTGACGCGCTCGCGGAGTTCCTTGCCCGGCTTGAAGTGCGGGACGTACTTGCCCGGAAGCTCGACGGCCTCGCCGGTCTTCGGGTTGCGGCCGAGTCGGGGCGGCCGGAAATGGAGGGAGAAGCTGCCGAACCCGCGGACCTCGATGCGCTGCCCCTGCGTCAAGGCATCGCTCATCATCTCGAGGAGCGACTTGACGGCCAGTTCGACGTCCTCTGGCTTCAGGTGCGGCTGGCGCTGCGCCAGCACTTCGATGAGTTCGGACTTGGTCATCGGTCCTGCGACGGCCGGCGGGAAAGGCGGTGGCCCGGGATCACCCGGGCCACCGTGTTATGGGCGCTTACTCGCCCTTGCCGAGCTGCTCGCGCAGCAGGGCGCCCAGCTTGGTGGTGCCGCTGGAGGCTTCGGCCGAACGGCTGTTGTACTCGGCCAGCGTCTCCTGGATCTCGGCCTCGTCCACCTCAAAGTCCAGATTGCTGAGAAAGACGGTCCGCTGCTTCTTCTGCTCCACCTCGGAGAGGCCGCTGGTGGCGGCCGCGCCTTCGTCCTCCAATTTGGGCCGTTTGGCGGCGGGCTCTTGGTCGTCTTGCTGGGGCCCCGGATAGCCCGGAGGCGGGGCCACCTTCTTGACGG
>JAJTHD010000168.1 GCA_021297925.1 Lysobacteraceae bacterium | reverse complement strand
GCGGCGGATCGTGATCGACGGCGATGCCTCGGGATTCGGCGAAGTGATGGCAGCCATCGACCGCTGCGACAGCCTGGGCTACAGCCGCGCCGTCGCGCAGCGCCATGCCGACGCCGCCGTCGCTGCGCTCGACGCGCTGCCCGACACCGGGGAGCGCGCCGCGCTGGCGGGGCTGGCGCGTTACGCGCTGGCGCGCAGCCACTGACCACCGGCGTAGTCGGCCCAGCCGACCGCGTCCGGGTGCGCCGTCATTCCGCCGCGAAGCGCTCGGCGAAGAAGCCGCGCATCATGGCCATCGACCGGCGGTAGCTCGGCTCGTGGTACTTGCAACCCGGAATGACGCTGCCGTCTTCGTCCGGCTCCGCGAAGCAGTGCACGGCGCCCCCGAAATTGACGAACTGCCAGTCGGCCCCGGTCTCGCGCATTTCCTTCTCGAAGCCGTCGATCTCCTCGGGCGTCACGAAGGCGTCGTCGGCACCGTTCATCACCAGCAGCGGCGTCTTCACCGCACCAGCCGTCGCCGGGGCGCTCGTGCCGAGCGAGCCATGGAAGCTGGCCACGCCGGCCAGTTCGGCGCCGCTTCGCGCCAGTTCGATCACCGTTGCGCCGCCGAAGCAGAAGCCGATGGCCCCGATGTCGTCCTTCGCCAGCGGCGCGCCCTCGGTGGAACGCAGCGTGGCCAACGCCGTGTTGATGCGCTCGCGCATCTGCGCGCGATCGGCATAGACCGCGCCGGCGGCCTTCCCAGCGTCCTGCGGGGTGGTCGGGCGGACGCCGCGACCGTACATGTCCACGAGCAGGATGACGTAGTCGTCGCCGGCGATCGTCTTGGCCTTCTCGATGGCGGCGTCGGTCACGCCGTACCAGTTGGGCACCATCAGCAGGCCCGGGCGCGGCCCGGGGTTGGCGTCGTCGTAGACGAGCACGCCGTCGAAGGTCGTTCCATCGACCGTCCAGCTGACCGGCGTCGTCGTGGACGCGGCGGACAGGAGAGAGGCGAACCCGGCGGCCGTGGCGACGGCGAGTGCGGCGAGACGCGGTGCGAGGCGCATGGCGGAACTCCGGAGGATAGCCGCCCCAGTGTAGGCCGGCCGCCGCGTCGCGTCGCGGCCGCGGCGTGGCAGGGGCTCAGGCGACGCCAAGCCCGGGGATCGTGCTGATCAGTTCCGGGTCGAAGCCGGCGGCCTTGGCGAAGTGCTTGCCTCGCTCGGCGTAGTCCCGGTAGCGCGGAAAGCTTGGCGCGCCGGGCGAGAGCAGCACGGTGCCCTTCGTCCCGAGCGCCTCCTTGGCGTGGCGCACGGCTTCCTCCATCGAGGTCGATTCGCGCAGCACGCACTTCATCGAGTTCGCAATCGGCTTCAGGCGCTCGAAGATCGCCGGCCCGTTCTGCCCCATCGTGATCACCGCGCCGGGCGGGTCGGCGACGACGCGCTCGGCGAAGACGCCCCAATCCAGCCCGCGGTCGTAGCCGCCGACGAGGACGGCCGTGCCCTTGCCCGGGTACCAGTCGAGCGCGGCGATCGAGGCCATCGGCGTCGTGCTGATCGAGTCGTTGACGTAGACGAGGCCGTCCTTCTCGCCGAGCCTTTGCAGCCGATGCGGCAGTGGCGTGAAATCGGCGACGCGCCCGGCCAGCGGCAGGGGATCGATCCCGAGGGCCTCGACGGCGGCCATGGCCGCGCAGACGTTGACCCAGTTGTGGCGCCCGGGAAGCGGCAGGAACTTCACGTCGATCACGGCTCGTCCGCCGCGCATGATCCAGCGGTCACGCAGGTGCCAGCCGTCCTCGGCGTTGAACCATTGCACGCGGATCCCCCTCGCGGCCAGTGCCGTGCCGAGCTCGCGCAGGCGGGCGTCGGCGCCGTTGAGCAGGGCGATGCCAGGCTGCGCTTCGGTCACCAGTTTCAGCTTGTCGGCGAAGTAGCGGGCCTCGGAACCGTGCCAATCGAGGTGCTCGGGAAACAGGTTGAGCACCACGGCCACGGCCGGCCGCAGGGCGTCGCCGGTCTGGTAGCTGGAGAGCTCGATGGCCCAGGCATCCGGCGGCGGCTGCACGTCGAGCAGTTCAAGCAGGGGCAGGCCGATGTTGCCGGCCAGCGCCGTGCGCTCGCCGGCGGCGCGCAGCAGGAAGGCGATCAGCGCCGTGACCGTGCTCTTGCCCTTGGTGCCGGTGACGCAGACGGTGTGCGCACCGGCGTTCTCGGCGAACCAGATCGCCGTGCCGCTCGTGAAGCGCGTGCCGCGGAGTTCGGCATCGACCTTGGGCGAGGCGTAGGCGCTGATGCCCGGGGACTTGATGACGACGTCGAACGCCGACAGCGACGCCGCGTCGGCGTCGGTGCGGATGGCCAGCGTCGGGTCCCCCTGGGCACGGATTTCCCCGACCTCGTCGTCCTTGCAGAAGACCGTCAGCGGCCGGCCGGGCAAGCGCCAGTGCAGGGCGGCCAGCGCGGCCCGGCCCTCGCGACCGTAGCCCCAGATCGCGACCTTCTTCCCGTCAAGCTCCGAAATGCGCACGCAGCGCCTCCATCCGTGCCGTGCCGAGGCCATGGTCGCCCTGCGGCGCGAGCAGGGGCTGCAGCGCCAGTGCGGACGCATCGAGCGCAGGCAGCTGCGTGGCTGCGAAACGCGCCACGAGGGCGTCCTCGCGCCACGCCGGGCTGGCCGCCAGCGCGGCCATGGCCGCACGCGATTCGCGGCCCTCGCCCACGCATTCGAAGGGCTTGTGGCCTTCGATCTCGAGCAGGGCGTCGTACTCGGCCGCCAGCCCCGCATCGTCCAGCAGGTTGCGGCCGAAGATGCCGAGGAGGCGCGGCTTGGGCATGAAGGGCGCGAGCGCGAGGAACACGAAATGGCACTTCGGGCAGGCCCCGCACCAGCGCTGCGTGGGCTTCTCGCCGAGCAGATGGAAGTTGCGGTTGCAGCTGGAGAAATGCGCGTCGTAGTGCTCCAGCCGCGCGAACTGGCGGGCGACCGCCAGTTCCGAGAAGGGCCGCAGCAGCGAGACGTAGTCGAAATCCGCCGCGACCTGCGCGCGGACGAGCGCGGCGAAATCGCGCTCGAAGGCCCAGCCCTTGGACCACTGGTGGTTCACCTCGCCGGTGCCCGGGATCAGGCTGCCGTAGCTCGCCGAATGCTCGTTCGAGAAGACCACGCTGCCGTGGCCGGTGAGCAGGGCGGCGACCACGAGGATCGCGGAGTTCACCGCCGTCACCGGGATGTGGCCGTTCAAGGCGCCCTCCCGGTTGTAGGCGAACAGGTCCGGCGCCAGAGCGCGGGTGATGTTGAGCGTCGGCAAGCCCGTGCGCTCGGCGCAGGCCCGGATCAGCGGCGAACTGCCGATCCAGGTCACCGTCGGCGAGGCGCCGAGGGCGCGCAGGGCCTCGACGGAGACCAGCGAGTCCTTGCCGCCGCCGATGGCCACGAGGGCGCGCCGACCGAAAGCACCCGGTGCTTCAAGGCCCAACGTGGGCGCAACGGTCCGTGCCGCACCACCCGTCGGCCACTGCAGGTGGCCGCGCAGGTCAAGACCGTTGCGGTAGGCGAACTCGCCGAGGCCGTTCTCGTAGACGCTGGCGACGAAGGTCGCGGTGGCCTCATCGAGCGGGCCGTCGGCGCATTCGATCACCGACGGCGCGGCGGCCTTGTAGTAGCTGACGCCGGCGACGAGGTGCAGCAGGCGCAGCGCGGCGTCGACCGCCGCCGCTTTTGCGGCATCGAAATCCGCCGACCCTGGCTGCACCGCCGTGAACGGCGCAACCGGCACCGTGATGCGCTCGACCAGCTCGGGGCTCGTCGCACCATCGTGGTTGACGAAGGCGTAGCCCAGCGCGATCTCGCCCGTGGCCGGGTCGAAGCGTTTCGAGGTGAAGCGGAAGGCGCGGATGGCCGCGCGATCGAAGGTCCAGCTCATTCCAGGATCTCCTCGGCGGGCAGCGCGCGCAGGTTGTAGCGGCTGGCCATCACCATGCCGTAGGCACCGGCGTCGGCGAGCAGCACCACGTCGCCTTCGGCCGTGGCATCGGGCAGGCGACGGCGGCGGCCCAGCACGTCGCCGGTTTCGCAGATGGGGCCCACGACCTCGGCGGGCTCGCCCGGCGGATCGTCGAGCCGCGTGAGGTTCACGATGCCGTGCCAGGCGTTGTAGAGCGCCGGGCGCAGCAGCGCGTTCATCCCCGCATCGAGGCCGACACGACGCACGCCCTGCTTGTGCATGGTCGCGGTCACGCGGGCCAGCAGCACGCCCGCCTCGGCGACGAGGAAGCGGCCGGGCTCGATCCACAGGGCGTACTGCGGGTACATCGACTTCATCTCGGCCAGCATCGCGCCGAAGGCGGCGAGGTCGAAGGGCTCGCTCTCGGGCTGGTAGGGGATGCCGATGCCACCGCCCACGTCGATGCGTTCGACGGTGCCGATGGCGTCGGCCACCGAGGCCAACCGCGCGTACACCTCGCGCCAGTGGTTGGCGTCGAAGATGCCGCTGCCGATGTGCGAATGCAGGCCGGTGACGCGCGCGCCGAGTGCCTTCGCGGCGGCGGCGGCGGCCGGCGCGTCGTCGAGCGGCAGGCCGAACTTCGCCTCCTTGCCGCCGGTCTTGACCTTGTCGTGGTGGCCCGAGCCGAAGCCCGGATCGACGCGCAGGGTGAGCTCGCGACCGCGGAACACTTCGGGCCAATCGGCCAGGAGTGCCGCATTGTCGAGAGTCACGTGCACGCCGAGATCGAACGCCTTCTCGAACTCGACGCGCGGCGCGAAGCTCGGCGTGAACAGCACGCGCTTCGGATCGAGGCCGGGCAGTGTCGCCAGCACGTGTTCCACCTCGGCCAGAGACACGCACTCGAAGCCGAGACCCTCGGCCTCCAGCGCCTTCAGGATCGCCGGGTGCGGATTGGCCTTCAACGCGTAGTGCGCGCGATCCACCGCGGCCAGCGCCTTCAGCTGCCGGGCGCGCTCGCGCACGGTCGGCAGGTGGTAGGCGTACACGGGCGCAGCGCGTTCCGCGAGCGCGATCAACCGGGCACGGTCGGCCTGCCACCAGGTGGCGCGCGGCGTTCGCGGCGCACCCAGCTCGCGCCAGCTCGGACCGAACACCGCCGTCTCGTCCACCGGCATCGCGTTCGAGGCGATGAGCAGGCCGTGCAGCGTCGGCAGCAGGCCTTCCGCGATCGCCTCGTCGACGACGAAGGTGAGGTTCAGGTCGTTCGAGCTCTGCGAGATCAGGTGCACGCGCTCCCGGCCGAAGGTGGCCAGTACCTCGGTGAGCCGGTGCAGGCGCGAGCGCATGCCGCGGCCGACCAGCGTGATCGCCGCGCACGGCGCGATCACCTTGACCCGACAGATGCGCTCGAGGTCGCGACACAGCGCTTCCAGCACGTTGGTGCTGACCAGGTTGTCGCTCGGGTCCAACGACACGGTGACGTTGGTCTCCGAGGAACCGATCAGGTCGACCGACAGGCCGTGCGTCTTGAAGCAGCCGAAGACCTCCGCGAGGAAGCCCACCTGCTGCCACATGCCGATGGTCTCCATCGACACCAGCACGATGCCGCGCCGCGCGCTGATCGCCTTGACCCCCGCCACCACCTGCACCTGGGCATCAATGACCGTGCCGGCGAGGTCGGGGTTCTCGGTGTCGCGGATCCACATCGGCACGCCCGCCTCGCGGCAGGGCGTCAGGCAGCGCGGGTGCAGCACTTTCGCGCCGGTGGTCGCGATCTCCTGCGCTTCGGCGAAGTCCAACCGCGACAGCAGGCGCGCGTCCGGCACCTGCCGCGGGTTGGCGCTGAACATGCCGGGCACGTCCGTCCAGATCTCGACGCGACGCGCCTTCAGCAGGGCGCCGAAGTACGCCGCCGAGGTGTCGGAACCGCCGCGACCCAAGATCGCCGTGCCGCCGTCGCGGTGGCGGGCGATGAAGCCCTGCGTGATCGCGAAGCGCTCCGGCTTCGCCATCAGCCGCTCCCGTGCCACCGGGTCCATGAAGTCGCAGGACACCGACAGGCGCTGCGCCCATGCGCTGGCGTTGGGCTGTTCGATGGCGCGCATCGACT
>JAJTHD010000221.1 GCA_021297925.1 Lysobacteraceae bacterium | reverse complement strand
TGGCCGCTCTGGTTGCGGCCGTCCATCGAGACCACCCAGTCCACCGTCGGGGCCTCGCGGCGGGCCGGGCTCCGCGGATCCGGCAGGTCGTCGACCGGCAGGCGGAACAGGCCCTCGGATGAACTGGCGTAGACCCAGCCGTCCACCACCCGGAGGCTCCAAGTTCCCGCGCTGGTCGACAGGCCCCGGGCGTCGAGCACCTGGAGGCGTTCCCCGGCGACGATCGCGAGGCCCGAGTCGAGCGTGCCGATGAGGATCCGGCCGTCGTCCAAGCCGAGCAGGGTGGTGATCATCCGGTCGTCGAGACCGGCCGCCCACGCGGGCGTGGAGACGGTCTCGCCCTCCACCAGCCGCAGGCCCGCCTCGGTGCCGACGAGGGCCCGTCCCGGCCCGAGCGGCCACAGGCTGCGGACGCGGGCCGACGCCCCGGGCAGCCCGACCGTCGCCACGGGACGCAGCGGGCCCGGGCCGTCGGTGCGGAACAGGCCGCCGCTGGTGCCCACCCAGAGGCCGTCGGCGGCCACCATGACCGTGTTGACCTGCAGGCCCGCGAGGCGTTCGGCGCCGGGCGGCGGCGCGAGCCGACGGCCGTCCCACGCGACCAGTCCTCCGCGGGTGCCGATCCACACCCGGTCGCCCACGGCGGCAAGTTCGTACACCGCCGGATCGGGCAGATCGCCGGCCGGCACGACCAGCCGGACGCCGCCATCCGGTTGCCAGCGGTAGAGGCCACGGTTGGTGCCGAGAAGCACGCCGCCTCCGGGGGCCTGCTCCAGCGACCAGACGAAGGGTTCCCCGAGGCCGTCGCGCTCTGTGAGCCGGGCGATCAGCCCGTCCCAGAGGCGGAACAGGCCCTCGGTGTGGCTGCCCAGCCAGAGGTTGCCCTCGCGGTCCTCGAAGCAGGCGTTGACCCAGGCATTGCGGACGAAATCGGTGTCGGCCACCGCCTCGACCCGTCCGTCGCCGTGGCGGCGGAAGAGCCGCGGCGGCGTGCCGACCCACAGGCTGCCCCCGCTGTCCGCGCAGAGCGCTTCGATCGGGCCTTGCGCCAGCCCCGGCTCGGTGACGCGGGCCGGCGGCAGGTCGCCGTCCATCCGCCACAGGCCGTGGGGCGTACCGATCCACAGCACGGCGCCGTCGGCGAGCAGGTGGGTGATGCGCAGGCCTGCGCCGCCGGGGAGGTCGATCGGACGCACCTGGCTGCCCTCGAAGCGGAGCAGGCGTCCCGGCGTGCCCGCCCAGAGCACCGTGCCCTCGGCCAGCAGGGCGCCCACGTCGGTGCCCTCCAGCTTGAGCGGGACGAGGCGTCCGTCCGTGGAGGCTTCGTGCAGGCCCTGCGGCGTGCCGAACACCAGGCGGCCGGCCGGCCATTCGGCGATCGCCTGCACCGGCAGCGCTGTCCCCGACGCGGCCAGGCGCTCGACGTGGTCGCCCCGCAGGCGCAGGGCCCCTTGCCGGGTGCCGAACCACACGTGGCCCTGGCTGTCCCGGAACCCGGACTCCGGCATCGACGTGTCGATGCCGCCGGCGCGGCGGCGGTCGAAGCGTTCGAAGCGGACGCCATCGAAGCGCGCGATGCCGCCCTGGGTCCCGACCCAGACATAGCCATCGCCATCCTGGCCGAGGGCTTGCACCGAGACCTGCGGCAGCCCGTCGGCGACCGTCCAGTTGTCGATCGCGAAGTCGGTGAAGCGGCGCTCCTCGCTCAGCGCGTCGGCGGCACCGGGCAGCGCGGCGGCGACCAGTCCCGCCACCAGCGCCCACGCCGCGACGGCGGGGCGCCGCGTCGGGCGCTGCGGGGTCGGACGGGCGGTCGGCGGCGGATGCATCGGCCAAGGCTAACGCGGGCTGGGTATGCTTGGCGCATGCTCCATCTCGCCTCCCGTTCCCCGCGCCGCCTCGACCTGCTGCGGCAGCTCGGCCTCGAGCCCGCCCTCCTCGACGTCGACGTGCCGGAGGTCCGGGCCGCGGGCGAGCCTGCCCTCGACTACGTGAACCGGGTCGCCCGCGAGAAGGCCGGTGCCGGGCTGCTGGCGGTCGCCGGCATCCCCGGCGCCGTCGTGCTCGCGGCCGACACCGAGGTCGTGCTGGACGACCAGGTCTTCGGCAAGCCGTCGGACGCCGGCGACGCCCGGGCCATGCTGCGCCGCCTCGCCGGCCGCACGCACCAGGTCGCGACGGTCGTCTGGGTGGCCTCGGCGTCGCGCGAGGCGAGCGCGCGCGTCGTGTCCGACGTCACCTTCGATCCCGTCGATGACGACCGGCTCGCGGCCTACCTCGCCTGCGGCGAATGGCGCGGGAAGGCCGGCGCCTACGCCATCCAGGGCCGCGCCGCGGCCTTCATCGCGCACCTGTCCGGCAGCTACAGCGGGGTCATGGGACTCCCGCTCCGCGAGACCGCCGGACTGCTGCGCGCCCACGGAGTCGCCGCTTGAGCGCCGAGATCCTGATCAACGTCACCCCGCGCGAGACGCGGGTCGCCCTGGTGGAACAGGGCATGCTGCAGGAGCTGCACCTCGAGCGCAGCCAGCGCCGCGGGGTCGTCGGCAACCTCTACAAGGGCCGGGTCCAGCGGGTCATGCCGGGCATGCAGGCCGCCTTCGTCGACGTGGGCCTCGACCGCGCCGCGTTCCTGCATGCCTCGGACATCGTGCGGGTGCCGCAGGTGCAGCCGTCCGAGAGCGAGGAGCTGGGGCCGCCCGCCCCGCCGCCGTCGATCACCTCGCTGGTGCATGAAGGCCAGGACCTCGTGGTGCAGGTGGTGAAGGACCCGATCGGCAGCAAGGGCGCGCGGCTCACCACCCAGGTCAGCATCCCTTCGCGCTACCTCGTGCTGCTGCCGTATTCACGGGTCATCGGCGTGTCGGCCCGCATCGAGGACGACGCCGAGCGCGCGCGACTCAAGGGCCTCGTGGCGGAGCTCGCGGAGGGCAGCGGCCTGGGCTTCATCGTCCGCACCAACGCCGAGGGCCTGCAGCGCGAGGCGCTGGAGGCCGACGTGGCCTACCTTCGCCTCGCCTGGCAGCTGATCCGCGAGGCCAGCGCCGGCACGCCGGTGGGGCAGTGCATCTACGAGGACCTGTCGCTGCCGCTGCGCGCGCTGCGCGACCTGATGAGCGGCCAGATCGACCGCGTCCTCGTCGATTCCCGCGAGACGCATGAACGGCTGCTGCGCTTCGCCGGCCAGTTCATGCCCGAGTTGGCCTCCAGGATCGAGCATTACGCCGGCGAGCGACCGCTGTTCGACCTGAACGGCGTCGAGGACGAGATCGTCCGCGCGCTGCAGAAGGAAGTGCCGCTGAAGTCCGGCGGGTACCTGGTGCTCGACCAGACCGAGGCCATGACGACGGTGGACGTGAACACTGGCTCCTTCCTCGGGCAGCGCAACCTCGAGGAGACGGCCTTCCGAACCAACCTCGAGGCCGCGCAGGCGGTGGCGAGGCAGCTCCGGCTCCGCAACCTCGGCGGCATCATCATCATCGACTTCATCGACATGCACGACGCCGACCACCGCCGCCAGGTGCTGCGCACGCTCGAGAAGGCGCTGTCCCGCGACCACGCGAAGACGACCACGTACGACTTCTCGCCGCTGGGCCTCGTGGAGATGACGCGCAAGCGCACCACCGAGAGCCTGGAGCGGCAGCTCTGCGAGCCGTGCGCCGCCTGCAACGGCCGCGGCGTGGTGAAGTCGCCGGAGACCGTGACCTACGAGATCTTCCGCGAGTGCACGCGCGCGGTCCGCCAGTTCGAGGCCGAGCGCCTGCTGGTGATCGCCGCGCCGACGGTCGTGACCCGCATCACCGAGGAGGAATCCGCCGCCGTCGCCGAGCTCGAGGAGTTCCTCGGCAAGTCGATCCGCTTCCAGGCCGACGAGCAGTACGGCCAGGAGCAGTACGACGTGGTCCTGCTCTGAGCCCCGCGCGACCGGCCGCGTGCACGCCCCCCACCGCCGCCGCTGGCGACATCTCCGCCGGGCCCTCGGTTACGGCGGCCTCGTCGCGCTGATCCTGCTGGCCGCGCTGGTCGGCCTGACGAACCAGCTGCTGCCCGCCGTCGAGCGCCACCCGGAGGACGTCGCGGCCTGGCTGTCCGAACGCGTCGGCCAGCCGGTGCGCTTTTCCGCCATTGACGCCCGCTGGACGCGGCGCGGACCGCGGCTGTCGCTGCGCGACCTCGAGGTCGGGGAGGGCGATGCCACGCTGGCCGTTGGCGAGGCCGAACTGCAGCTCTCGGTTTACTCGGGCCTGTTGCCGGGGATGCCGCTCACCGAACTCAGCGTCGACGGCCTTGCCCTCACCCTGCACCAGGACGCGGAAGGCCGCTGGCGCGTCGAGGGGCTGCCCCGGCCCCGCGCCGACGGCGTCGACCCGCTCGAGAAGCACCGCGTCGCGGCCCTCGCCAACAGCCGCTGCGGCGCCGTCGAGAAGTGGTGGGCGGAGGAGACGCCCGGCTCGGCCACGATCCGACTGTACCTCACCTTCGCCACCGTTGAC
>JAJTHD010000209.1 GCA_021297925.1 Lysobacteraceae bacterium | reverse complement strand
CCGCCAGCTCAGCGTCGCCGAACTGCTCGCCGAGACCGTCCGCCGCATCGCCTTCGGCGAATCGGTCTCCGAGCTCTACGTCGACTGACCCGTTCCGCCGCGGCGCCCCGGCGTCGCGGCCGCTGCACCACTGCCCTGGTCGCGGGGCAGTGTCCCCACCGCCGCGAGGCGGTCCATTCCAAGCAAGGCAACAACCATGGCCATCCACATCATCAACGCCACCAGCCGCAAGGACGAGGGGAAGGGTGCGAGCCGCCGCCTGCGTCATGCGGGCCAGGTCCCGGCGATCGTCTACGGCGCCAACCTGCCGCCGGAGTCCGTCCAGCTCAACCACGAGAAGCTCTGGCTCATCCAGCAGAACGAGTGGTTCTACGCCTCGATCCTCGACCTCGACGTCGACGGCAAGGTGCAGAAGGTCCTGCTGCGCGACATGCAGCGCCATCCGTACAAGCAGGTCGTCATGCACGTCGACTTCCAGCGCATCGACGAGAACGCGCCGATCCGCTTCAAGGTGCCGCTGCACTTCACCAACCAGGAAAGCTCGCCGGCCGGCAAGCTCGCCGGCGTCGTCATCACCCACGAACTGAACGCCGTCGAAGTCTCGGCCCTGCCGAAGGACCTGCCGGAGTTCATCGAGGTCGACCTGTCGGCGCTCGCCGTTGGCGACACTGTCCACCTCTCGGCCCTCAAGCTGCCGGCGGGTGTCTCGATTCCCGAGCTGAAGCTGGGCAAGGAACACGACCTCGCCGTCGTGATCGCCAAGCACGCGCGTGCCGCCGAGGAAGAAGTGGCCGCCCCGGCCGCCGCCGAAGTGCCGAGCACCAAGTCGGCCAAGGCCGCCGCCGCTCCGGCCGCCGCCGCTCCGGCCAAGCCCGCGAAGAAGAAGTGATCGTGCCGTCCGTGGCGCCCCGACCGGGCGCCACGGCGGGTTCAGCGATCATCGGATCAGCGATGGCGGGCTTGCGCCTCATCGTCGGGCTGGGAAATCCCGGTGCCGAATACGACCGGACCCGGCACAACGCCGGGTTCTGGTTTGTTGACGCCCTCGCGGCGCAGGCGAACGCCCGCTGGGGGCTTGATTCGAAGTTGCACGGCGAGATCGCGAAAGCCGAGGTCGCCGGGCACACGCTGTGGCTGCTCAAGCCCAGCACCTTCATGAACGCGTCGGGCCGCTCGGTGGCCGCGGCACTGCGCTACTGGAAGATCGAGCCTGCCGAGTGCCTCGTCGCCCATGACGAACTTGACCTCGCGCCGGGTGTGGCGCGCCTCAAGTTCGATGGGGGCCACGGCGGCCAGAATGGCCTGCGCGACATCCACGCCCAGCTCGGGCATGGCAAGTACCACCGCCTTCGGGTCGGCATCGGCCATCCCGGCGACAAGACCAAGGTCACGCCCTGGGTGCTCGGACGCCCGGGGCGCGACGACGAGGCGGCGATCCGTGCGGCCCTCGACGATGCGCTGCGCGTGCTGCCCCTAGCGCTCGCCGGTGATTTTCCCGAGGCGATGAAGCGCCTCCACACCCCCGGCCCCAAGTAAACCCCATACCCCGCGTGCCGCGCCGCGGCCGCATCCCCGAACCGGAGTCACCATGGGCATCAAGTGCGGCATCGTCGGCCTGCCGAACGTCGGCAAGTCCACCCTCTTCAACGCGCTGACGAAGGCCGGCATCGCCGCCGAGAACTACCCGTTCTGCACCATCGAACCGAACGTCGGCATCGTCGAGGTGCCGGACAAGCGCCTCCAGCAGCTCGCCGAGATCGTCAAGCCGCAGAAGGTGCAGCCGGCCATCGTCGAGTTCGTCGACATCGCCGGTCTCGTCGCCGGCGCCAGCAAGGGCGAGGGCCTCGGCAACCAGTTCCTCGCCAACATTCGCGAGACCGATGCCATCGTGAACGTGGTCCGCTGCTTCGACGACGCCAACGTGGTGCACGTGTCGGGCCGCGTCGACCCGATCGCCGACATCGAGACCATCGTCACCGAGCTGGCGCTGGCCGACCTCGGCGCCGTCGAGAAGGCCCTGCAGCGCGAAGGTAAGCGTGCCAAGTCGGGCGACAAGGACGCCCAGAAGCTGGTGGCGGTGCTTGAGCGCTTGATGCCGGTGCTTGATCAGGGCCGCCCCGCGCGCACGCTGGAGTTCAGCGACGAGGAAAAGCTGCTGCTCAAGCCGCTGTGTCTGCTCACCATCAAGCCGGCGATGTACGTGGGCAACGTGCTTGAGGATGGCTTCGAGAACAACCCGCACCTCGACCGGCTGCGTGAGTTCGCCTCGCGCGAGAAGGCGCCGGTGGTCGCCGTCTGTGCCAAGATCGAGGCCGAGTTGGCCGACCTCGACGACGCCGACAAGCAGGCCTTCCTCGAGGACCTCGGCTTTGATGAGCCGGGCCTCAACCGCCTGATCCGCGCGGGCTACGACCTGCTCGGCCTGCAGACCTACTTCACTGCCGGCGTCAAGGAAGTCCGCGCCTGGACGATCCACAAGGGCGACACCGCCCCGAAGGCGGCCGGCGTCATCCACACCGACTTCGAGAAGGGCTTCATCCGCGCCCAGACCATCGCCTTCGAGGACTTCGTTGCGCTGAAGGGAGAGCAGGGCGCCAAGGAGGCCGGCAAGCAGCGCGCGGAAGGGAAGGACTACGTGGTCAGGGACGGTGACGTCCTGAACTTCCTGTTCAACGTCTGACCCCCCGGGGGCATCCCGTCTCCCCGGCCGCGTTGACAAGGGTGGGGCACGTCGCCAGAATATGCGGCTCTGTCGGAGGGATACCCAAGCGGCCAACGGGGGCAGACTGTAAATCTGCTGGCTCACGCCTTCGGTGGTTCGAATCCACCTCCCTCCACCACCTCCGGCGCCTCGCGGCGACGGGGTGGAGAACGGTCCAGCCTCAAGGGCGGGAGTAGTTCAATGGTAGAACCTCAGCCTTCCAAGCTGATGGTGCGGGTTCGATTCCCGTCTCCCGCTCCAAGGTTCCACCGCGGCACCCAAGACACGCTCACATAGCTCAGTCGGTAGAGCACTTCCTTGGTAAGGAAGAGGTCGCTGGTTCGATTCCAGTTGTGAGCACCATCCAACGCAACCTTCATCACCGGATAGACGGCAATGGCAAAGGGCAAGTTCGAGCGCACCAAGCCTCACGTGAACGTGGGCACGATCGGTCACGTTGACCACGGCAAGACGACGCTGACGGCGGCGCTGACGAAGGTCGGCGCGGAGCGTTTTGGCGGTGAGTTCAAGGCGTACGACCAGATCGACGCGGCGCCGGAGGAGAAGGCT
>JAJTHD010000066.1 GCA_021297925.1 Lysobacteraceae bacterium | reverse complement strand
CTTCATCCCTCCTCTCCTTTCCGCCGACCGACCCCTTCCGCATGAACACCTACAAAGCCCCCGTGCGCGACATGAGCTTCGCGCTGTTCGACGTGATCGAGGCCGAAGCGCTCTACGCGAAGCTCGGCATCGAGGCCGCGCAGCGTGACGTGATGGACGCCGCGCTCGAGGAAGCCGCGAAGTTCAACGAGAACGTCCTCGCCCCGCTCAACAGCGTCGGCGACCGCGAAGGCTGCACCCACGACAAGGCCACCGGCGCGGTGAAGACGCCGACCGGCTTCAAGGAGGCCTACGCGCAGTTCGTCGAAGGCGGCTGGACCGGCATCACCGCGCGCGCCGAGCTCGGCGGCATGGATCTGCCCGAAAGCTTCGGCGTGGTCATGAAGGAGATGATCGACGCCGCGAACCTGAGCTGGGGCAACTACCCGCTGCTGTCGCACGGCGCCACCGAAGCCCTCAAGCACCACGGCGAGCCCTGGCAGCAGGAGGTCTTCCTGAAGGCGATCGTCGAGGGCCGCTGGACCGGCACCATGTGCCTGACCGAGCCGCACTGCGGCTCCGACCTCGGCCTGCTGAAGACCCGCGCCGAGCCCGCCGCCGACGGCAAATACGCCATCACCGGCACCAAGATCTTCATCACCGGCGGCGAGCACGACTTCACCGACAACATCGTGCACCTCGTGCTGGCCCGCCTTCCCGATGCACCGGCCGGCACCAAGGGCATCTCGCTCTTCATCGTCCCGAAGGTGAAGGTCGCGCGCGACGGCACCGTCGGCGAGCACAACGCCGTGCGCTGCGGCTCCATCGAACACAAGATGGGCATCCACGGCTCGGTCACTTGCGTGATGAACTTCGACGGCGCCGAGGGCTACCTGATCGGCCAGCCGAACAAGGGCCTCGCGGCGATGTTCACCATGATGAACACCGCGCGCCTCGCCGTCGGCATCCAGGGCTTGGGCCTCATTGATCGCGCCTTCCAGAATGCCCTGCGCTACAGCCGCGACCGCCTGCAGATGCGCGCGCTGTCCGGCGCGAAGGAGCCCTCGAAGCCGGCCGATCCGATCATCGTCCACGCCGACGTGCGCCGCATGCTGCTCACCAGCAAGGCGCTGGCGGAAGGCGGCCGCCTGCTCGCCTACCACGCGGCCACGCTGGTCGACATCATGGAGCGTACGAGCGACGAGGCCGAGCGCAAGCAGGCCGACGATCTTCTGAGCTTCCTCACGCCGATCGTGAAGGCCTGCCTCACCGAGTGGTCGGTCGAGTGCACGTACAACAGCCTGCAATGCTTCGGCGGCCACGGCTATGTCGCCGAATGGGGGATGGAGCAGCTCGCCCGCGACGCCCGCATCACGACGATCTACGAAGGCACCACGCAGATCCAGGCGCTCGACCTGCTCGGCCGCAAGGTGATGCAGCAGCAGGGCGTCGGCCTGCGCCAGTTCCTCGGCATGATCCAGCAGTTCTGCGAGCAGAACATCGGTAACGCCGCGGTCGCCGAGTTCATTGGGCCGCTGGCCACGCTGGCCAAGGAGTACGCCGACACCACGATGGCCATCGGCAAGAAGGCCGCGGGTAATGCCGAGGAGATCGGCGCCGCGTCGGTCGATTACCTGTTCTATTCGGGCTACGTTGCCCTGGCCTACTGGTGGGCGAAGAGCGTGGCCGTGGCCGAGTCGGGCGATTACCCTGCCGAGTTCAAGACGGCGAAGCGTGAGACGGCGCGGTTCTACTTCCAGCGCCTGCTGCCGCGCACCCGCCTGCACAAGGCCGGCATCGAGGCGGGCCCGGCCTCGCTGCTGGCGCTGGACGCCGCGCTGTTCGACAGCTGATCCATCACGCCGGAGGGCCCCGGCCCTCCGGCATTGGCGGCCGCGAACTGCACCTGCACGACCGCGTGGATGCGCCGCTGCCGTGCCATCGAAGGCGCCAGCATGACGCCCCCTCGCTCGTCAGCTTTCGTTGCGCAACGTCACAGCACGCATGGTCAAACCTTCGATACGCTCGTCCGGCGAAACGCGGGACGTCGGATACGTGCTTATGGAACCCCCTTCACGCCTCCAGATCGCCGGTCCTCCATCTGCCGAAACGAGGTCTATACCGGCAGTCCCGTCCCCATGACCTGACCTGCTCTGGAGCACCTTGATGTTTCATCCGCGTTTTCCCGGCGCAGCGTTCGCCATCGTCGCCGCCGTGGGGCTGCTCTACCCCATCCTCGTGCATGCGATTGCCAAACTCGCCGACGTTCCGGTCCAACGCGCGACGTGGCTCGGGGGAGTGTCGCTCGCTCTGCTCGCCGGCTTTACCCTCCACGTGTGGCGGCGTCGCACGATCGGGGCGGACGAGCTGCAGGGCGTGCTCAGCGCCCTCACCAGCAGGGACCTGCATTCCGTCGATGCCGCAGCCAAGCGCCTGACGGCCTCCGACGGTCTCTCTTCTGGCCTCAAGGCCGCCCTGAATGAGCGCACCAAACTGCTGATCGACCTGCGTGAGCGTGGCAAGGAGATCGACGCCTTCGCCACGGCGATCCAGCTCTGTTTCCGCGAGGATCTGCCGGACCCGGCCGCCAGACTTGCCGCGCTCGCGCTGAGATTGCCGGAGTTCTGGCTGCATCCGGAACATGCGATCGCCTGCATCCGTTATGGGGGAGCCCGCTTCGTATCGATCGGGTTCAAGGATTCCCCATGGCGCCAGATCGCCCACTTCAGGACGATGGATGGCATCGAAGGCAGCATTGAACTGGCCTACACCTGCGAACTCCCTGAACTTGACGAAGGCCCTTTCTTGGCCGAGGAACGTGTCCTCATCGACAAGCTGGCCTCGCTGCTTTCAGGCTATCTCGACAGCGACATCGGCCACCGCAATCTGGATGCAGCGGATGCCGCCCTGCGCGAGCTCAGCGACGTCATGTCGGAGACTGCGCGCGGAAACTTCTCCCGACGCATGCAGCATGACGGTGCCAACTCTGCGCTGAACAACGTTGTCAATGGCCTGATCGAAACCCTCGATCAGAACATCGGTACGGTGAGTCGATCCATGCGCTCACTTGCCCAGGGCGATCTGCGCAATAAGGTCGAAGGGCAGTTCGAAGGCGCATTCGCCGCGCTCCAAGGCGACATCAACAGCACGATCATGGCGCTACGGGCGATGCTGGGCGAGATCCAAGCGGCTGCGCAGGCCATCGACAGCGCAGCCAGCGAAATCGCCGCCGGCAACGCCGACTTGTCGTCGCGCACGGAGCAGCAGGCGGCAGCATTGGAAGAAACGGCCGCCAGCATGGAGGAACTGACCTCCACCGTACGCGGCAACGCCGAAAACGCACGCAGCGCGAACCAGTGGGCCATCGGCGCCGGCGATGTCGCCGAACGCGGAAGCCGAGTGGTACGCCAAGTGGTCGACACCATGGGCGAGATCCACGGACAGTCTAGAAAGATCGAGGACATCATCGGCGTTATCGACGGCATCGCTTTCCAGACCAATATCCTCGCGCTCAACGCCGCCGTCGAGGCGGCTCGCGCCGGGGAACAGGGCCGCGGCTTCGCAGTGGTCGCGAGCGAAGTGCGCACCCTCGCCCAGCGCTCCGCTTCCGCCGCCCGTGAGATCAAGAGTCTGATTTCAGAGACCGTTGAACGCGTCGACACCGGCAGTCGACTGGTCGACGCCGCCGGCACCACCATGGCCGAGATCCTGTCGGCGGTGACGCGCGTTACCAACATCATGGGCGAGATCAGTGCAGCCTCGGCCCAGCAGACCTCAGGCATCGAGCAGTTGAGCGCCACGGTGACCCACATGGACGAGGCCACCCAGCAGAACGCGGCCCTCGTGGAGGAAGCCACCGCCGCCGCCCGTTCACTGGAGGATCAGGCTGGCCGGCTGGCACAGAACGTAGGGCGGTTCAGGCTCTAGAGCCTGAGCGCTCTACGGTAAGACGCAGCGCAACAAAAGAGCCGGTCATCTCACAATGGCCGGCTCTTTTGCTTCAACGAGTTGCGTAATGAATTGGTCGGGACGGCGGGATTCGAACCCACGACCCTTTGCCCCCCAGGCAAATGCGCTACCAGGCTGCGCTACGCCCCGACCGAAAGGGATTTGCTGTCACCAGCAAGGCCGGACAGTATAGCCGCTGGCCTCGTCCGGGTCGACAGATCGCCGGTCCTGCGCTCAAGACCGCAGCAGCGCGAGCACCGACTCCAACTCCTCGCGCACTTCACGCAGCAGGGCCACGTCGATGTCTGCGGCCGCCGGAAGCGCGTCGGCACTGGCGGCCTTGGCCTTCGTCCCGACGGCCGGCACCTGCTTCTCGGTGTCGATGCGCAAGCGGGCACCGCCGATGGTGTAGCCCTCTTCGTACAGCAGGCCGCGGATCTGGCGGATCACCAGCACATCCTGGCGCTGGTAGTAACGACGGTTGCCGCGGCGCTTCACCGGCTTCAGCGTCGGGAATTCGGTTTCCCAGTAACGCAGCACATGCGGCTTGACGTCGCACAGCTCCGCCACCTCACCGATGGTGAAGTAGCGCTTCGCCGGGATCGGCGGCAGTTCGCGGTTACTGCCCGGGTCCAGCATAGGCGTCCACGCGCTCCTTCAGCTTCTGGCCCGGGCGGAACGTGACGACCGTCCGCGCGAGGATCGGGATCTCCTCGCCGGTCTTGGGGTTGCGGCCGGGCCGCTGGTTCTTGCGGCGCAGGTCGAAGTTGCCGAAGCCCGACAGCTTGACCTGCTTGCCCTGCTCCAACGAACCGCGGAGCGCATCGAAGAAGGCATCGACGAACTCCTTGGCCTCGCGCTTGTTGAGGCCCACGTCCTCGAACAGGCGTTCCGCCATTTCGGCCTTGGTCAATGCCACGTCGTCCCCCGGTTCGTCAGCGCAGGCGGGCACCGCAGTCGCGGGCCAGTCCTGCCAAGGCGGACTGGACGGCGGCTTCGACGTCCGAGTCGGTCAGGGTGCGTGAAACCTCTTGGAGAATCAAGCCCATAGCGAGGCTCTTTACGCCCGTTTCGAGGCCCTTGCCGGCATACCGGTCGAAGAGCTGGACCTCCCGCAGCAGCGGCCCCAGCGTCGTGCGCAGGCTGGCCTCCAGGCGGCTCCAGGGCATGTCGTCAGCCACCAGCACGGCCAGATCGCGCCGCACCGACGGGAATCGCGACAACTCGCCGGCCTTCGGCACGGAGCGGGCTTCGAGCCGGGCGAGGTCCAGCTCCGCCACGACCAGCTCGCCGTCGAGGTCGAGCGCTTTGGCCAGTGCCGGGTGCAGGTGGCCGACGAAGCCGAGGGGCTCGCCGCCGAGCGTCACCGCGGCGCTGCGGCCCGGATGCAGCCAGGGCACGCCGGCGGCCGGCGCGAAGGCCAGCGCGTCGGCGGCCGGCCCCGCGAGGGCTTCGAGGTCACCCTTGAGGTCGTAGAAGTCGACACCGCGCGAGGCCACGCCCCACTGCTCGGCCTTGGCGGAGCCCGTGGCCGCGAAGGCGATGCGACGGGTCTCGATCGGCGCGGCCCCAGCGGTGGCCGGCGCGTGGAAGACGCGCCCGATCTCGAACAGCCGCACCCGCGTCTGCTGGCGGGCGAGGTTGCGGCGGATCGCCTCGACGAGGCCCGGCAGCAGGCCGGTGCGCATCGTGCCGAGGTCGGAGGCCAGCGGGTTCAGCAGCGCGACGGCGCCCGCCTCGAGACCCCAGCGCTGCAGCAGCGCGGCGTCGACGAAGGCGAAGTTGATCGCCTCGTGGAAGCCCCGGGCGGCCAGCTGGCGGCGCAGGAAGGCCTCCGGCGCGCGCGTCTCGGTGTGGTCGGCCAGCGGGATCTCGCCGGCCGGCAGCGCGGCGGGCACGGCGTCATAGCCGTGGATGCGCGCCACTTCCTCGACGAGGTCCTCCTCGATGGCGATGTCGAAGCGCCGCGCCGGCGGCGTGATCCGTCAGCCGTCCGCTGTCGCCTCGACGCCCATGCCCAGCGCCACGAAGATGCGCGCCACCTCGGCGTCATCGATGCGCTGCCCCAGCACGCGGGCGAGGCGCTCGCGACGCAATGTCACAGGGGCGCGCTGCGGCAGGTCGGCCTCGCGAACCGCCTCGATCACCGGGCCGGCCGCGCCGCCGAGGATCTCGAGCACGAGCTTGGTCGCGTACTCCAGCGCCACGCGCGGCAGCGCCGGATCGACGCCGCGCTCGAAGCGGTGCGAGGCATCGGTGTGGAGACCCAGCTTGCGGGCACGACCGATGATCGCGGACGGCGCGAAGTGCGCCGACTCGAGGAAGACGCGCGTCGTCGCGTCGGTCACGCGGGTGTCGAAACCGCCCATCACGCCCGCCAGCGCCACCGGCCGGTCGGCGTCGGTGATCACGAGGAAGCCGGCGTCGATCGCCGCCTCGCGCTCGTCCAGCAGCTTCAGCGACTCGCCGGCGCGGCCGTGGCGCACGCCGACCGGGCCCTTCAGCGTGTCGGCGTCGAAGGCATGCATCGGCTGGCCGAGTTCGAGCATCACGAGGTTGGTGATGTCGACCAGCGGGCTGATCGGGCGCAGGCCGCAGCGCTTCAGCTTCTCGGTGAGCCACGACGGCGAGGTCGCGTTCGGGTCCAGGCCTTCGATCACGCGACCGCAATAGCGCGGCGCATCGGCACCCGCATGGAGCTCGACGGGCAGCGTGGCCGTCGCGGTCGCGGCGACCGGCGCAGCGTCGAACGGGCACACCTGCGCGCCGAGCGCAGCGGCCACGTCGAAGGCGATGCCGCGGATCGAGAAGCAGTCGGCGCGGTTCGGCGTGAGCTTCAGCTCGATGCGCGCGTCCGGCAGGCCGAGATAGGTGCTGAGCGCCGTGCCCACCGACGCATCGGCCGGCAGTTCGAGCAGGCCGGAGGCATCCGGATCAATGCCGAGCTCCTTGGCCGAGCAGAGCATGCCGAAGCTCTCGACGCCACGGAGCTTCGCCGCCTTGATGTTCAGGCCACCCGGCAGCACCGCGCCGACGGTCGCCAGCGGGGCCTTCAGCCCCGCACGCGCATTCGGCGCGCCGCAGACGATCTGCACGTGCTCGCCGCCACCGATCGCGACCTTGCACACCTGCAGGCGATCGGCTTCCGGATGACGGACAGCCTCGACGATTTCCGCGACGATGACGCCAGGCAGTTCGCCGCCGATCGGCTCGACGCCTTCCACTTCCAAACCAATCGCCGTGAGCGCCACGCACAGCGCGTCGCGGTCGGCATCGACGGCCACGTGCTCGCGCAGCCAGCTTTCGTTGAACTTCATGCGAACTGCCCCAGGAAGCGGACGTCGTTGTCGAAGAAGCTGCGCAGGTCGTTGACGCCGTAGCGCAGCATGGCGAAGCGTTCGACGCCAAGGCCGAACGCGAAGCCGGTGTATTTCTCGGGGTCGATGCCGCAGCTGCGCAGCACGTTCGGGTGCACCATGCCGCAGCCCAGCACCTCCAGCCAACGCGTGCTGCCGTCCGGCTGCTGCCACGCGATGTCCACTTCGGCCGAGGGCTCGGTGAACGGGAAGTAGCTCGGGCGGAAGCGCATCTCGAAATCGCGCTCGAAGAAGGCGCGCACCAGCGCCTTCAGCGTGCCCTTCAACTCGGCGAAGCTGACGTTCTCGCCGACGACGAAACCCTCGATCTGGTGGAACATCGGGGTGTGCGTCTGGTCGCTGTCGCTGCGGTAGACCTTGCCGGCCGCGATCACGCGCAGCGGCGGCGTCTGGCCCTTCATCGCGCGCACCTGCACCGGCGAGGTGTGCGTGCGCAGCAGGCGGCCGTCGCCG
>JAJTHD010000064.1 GCA_021297925.1 Lysobacteraceae bacterium | reverse complement strand
TCCGCGAGTGGTACAGCCACGGTGCGCCGGTCCACATGGCGTCCTGGTAGCGGCCGAACAGCGGCAGGCGGTTCGCGATGAAATCCTGCAACGCGGCCTCGGCGTCCTCGGCGGTCACCGGCCAGTCGAACAATGCGAGCCGTCCCGGATGCGCGGCGAAGCGGCGTTCGACGAGATCGATCACTTGGCGGGTGGTCGTATCGGGCTCGAAGCGGATCGGCGCCGGAAGGAACCCCGGGCCGCGCGCGTCGAAGGCCTCGCGATTATCGTGGTCGAAGTTCCACTGGCCACCGACGGGTTGGTCGCCGTCCATCAGGACGTCGTGCTGCCGGCGCATTTCGCGGTAGAAGTACTCCATCCGGTACTCCTTGCGGCCCTTGGCCCAGCGAGCGAAGTCCTCGCGGCTGGCGAGGAAGTGCGTGTCGTCGCGCTCGATCCAGCGCACGCCGGCCTCGCGGCAGGTCGCCGGCAGCGATTGGGCGAGCCGCCATTCGCCGGGCGTCACCGCGATCGCCGCCTCCGGGCGCAGCCGGTCAAGGTCCTCGGCCAGCGCCGCCTCCAGCGTCGGCGCCTCGTGGTCGTCCATCGCCCGGTAGTGGACGGTGAATCCACGGGCGCGCAGCGCGTCGCGGGCGTGCCGCATGGCGGCGAGGAAGACGGCGATCCGCGGCTTCGTCGACCACACCTGCGTGGCCTCGTGGCCCACCTCGGCCATCCACACCGCATCCCGCGCCGGGTCGAAGCCGTCGAAGGCCACCGCATCGAGGTTCAGCTGGTCGCCGAGGACGACGACGAGGTGGCGGAGGGCGGCGGGCATCGGCGAAGTCTGGCCAGCGCCGCGTGCACGGAACGTGCCGGCCCGCCGCCACATACAATCGCGCCATGAGCGACCTCGCCAGCCAGCGGCCCACCCGCATCCGCGTCGATCTTGGCGCCCTCGCCCACAACCTGCAGGCGATCCGGGCCCGTGTCGGCGTGCCGATAATGGCCATCATCAAGGCCAACGCCTACGGCCACGGGCTGGTCCCCGTGGCGCGCCACCTCGAGGCCCAAGGCGTCGACCAGTTCGGCGTGGCCTTCGTCGAGGAGGGCGTGGCGCTTCGGCGCGCCGGGGTCCGGACGCCGGTCCTCGTCATGGGTGGGGTCTATGGCCGCCAGCTCGGCCTGTTCATCGAACACGACCTCGAGATCACGGTCTCCTCGATCGACAAGCTCCGCCTCGCCGAGGCGGCGGCCGAAGCGATGGGTCGCAAGGCCGTGGTGCATCTCAAGATCGACACCGGAATGAACCGCATCGGCGTGCAGAGCGACCGCTGCGCCCCGTTCCTTGAGGCCGCATTCTCCTCGCAGTGGTGCCTGGTCAAGGGGATCTACTCGCACCTCGCCTGCGCCGACGATCCTGCCCATCCGATGACGGCGGTCCAGCTGGAACGCTTCCTCGACGCCTGCACCGAGGCCGAGCGGATCGCCGCGCGCCTCGGCGTGCCCATGCCGATCCGGCACCTGGCGAACTCCGGCGGCGTGCTGCACTTCCCCGCGACGTGGCTCGACATGGTGCGCCCCGGCATCGCCCTGTACGGCGCACTGCCCGATCCCGCCTCACGGGACCCGATCGGCTTGCGGCCGGTGCTGTCGCTCACTTCGCGCGTCGTCTATTTCAAGGTCGTCCGCGCCGGCGCAACGGTGAGCTACGGCGCCACGTGGACGGCCTCCACCGACACCCGCGTGATCACGATTCCCATCGGCTACGGCGACGGCTGGCCGCGAAGCCTGTCGTCCAAGGGCGAGGTGCTGGTGCGCGGGCTGCGCAAGCCCATCGTCGGGCGCGTGTGCATGGACCAGTTCATGATCGACCTGGGCCCCCGTGGTACGGCCTACAACGAGGACGAGGTCGTGCTGATCGGCCGTCAGGGGGTAGAGGCGCTCACCGTCGAGTCCGTCGCCGAGACCGCCGGCACGATCCCCTACGAGATCCTGACGGGCCTCAACGAGCGCATCCCGCGCGAGTATCTGGGCGGCTGACGATCGCGGGACCCGGGACCTGGCGAGGCCGCTTACTCGAAACTGCCCACCGCATCGCGGGCGAGGTTGTCGAAGCGCGTGTACTCGCCGAAGAACTTCAGCTTCACCGTGCCGGTCGCGCCGTTACGGTGCTTGCTGATGATCACCTCGGCCAGCCCCTTGTCGGTGCTGTCCTTGTGGTAGTACTCGTCGCGGTAGATGAACAGGATGATGTCGGCGTCCTGTTCGATGGCGCCGGACTCGCGAAGGTCGGACATCACCGGTCGCTTGTCGGTGCGCGATTCGAGGCCGCGGTTGAGCTGCGAGAGCGCGATCACCGGCACGCTGAGCTCCTTGGCCATGGCCTTCAGCGAGCGGCTGATCTCCGAAATCTCGGTGGCGCGGTTCTCGCTGTTGCCCGGCACCTGCATCAGCTGCAGGTAGTCGACGACGACCAGGCCAAGGTCGTGCTCGCGCTTGATCCGGCGGGCCTTCGACAGCAGCTTGGCGGGCGACAGCGCGGGCTCGTCGTCGATGAAGATCTTGCTCTCGCTGAGCATTTTCATCGCCATCGTGACGCGCGACCAGTCCTCGTCCTCGAGCTGGCCGGTCTTCAGGCGCCCGGCGTTGATGCGGCCGATCGAGGAGATCAGTCGGAACGCGAGCTGGCTGGCCGACATTTCCATCGAGAAGACGACGACCGCCTTCTTCGACTTCAGCGCCGCGTACTCCGCCATGTTCAGCGCCAGCGTGGTCTTGCCCATCGCCGGTCGCGCGGCGAGCACGATGAGGTCGGAGGGCTGCAGGCCCGCCGTCATCTCGTCGAAGTCGGTGAAGCCGGTCGGCAGGCCGGTGACGGTGCCCTGCGTCTCGTAGCGCACCTGCAGGATCTCGAAGGCCTCCTTCATCGCCTCCTTCAGCGAGACGATGTCCTTGCGGCCGGTGCGGTTCTGGTCGGCGATCTTGAAGACCCGCTGCTCGGCTTCGGCCAGCAGCTCCGGGGTCTCGCGGTTGCCCGGGGCGAAGCCGTCCTCGGCGATCGAGGTGCCGACGTCGATCAGGCTGCGCAGCACCGACTTGTCGCGGACGATCTCGGCGTAGGCGCGGATGTTGGCGGCCGAAGGCGTCGACTGGGCGAGCTCCACGAGGTACGCGGTGCCGCCGACCTGGTCGCCGAGCGCATGCGCGTCGAACCATTCGCCCAAGGTCACCGCGTCGTAGGGCTTGTTCTTCTCCGCCAGCTCGCCGATGGCCTTGTAGATCAGCTGGTGGTCGCGGCGGTAGAAGTCCGCGTAACCGAGCAGGTCGAGGATCTTCTCCAGCGCATGCGGGTCCAGCATCAGGCCGCCCAGAACCGCCTGCTCGGCGTCGATGGAATGCGGCGGCACGCGCAACGCGTCGACCCGGGGATCATTGGAGGGACGTGCGGGCAATCGGGCGGCCATGGGGCTTCGAACTCGGGGTGCGGCGGCCGCCCAGCGTAGGGGCACAGGGCGACGAGGGGT
>JAJTHD010000210.1 GCA_021297925.1 Lysobacteraceae bacterium | reverse complement strand
CGTCGTCCCCGCCTTCAACGAGCAGGGCAATGTCGGCCACCTCGTCGACGAGGTCGTCGCCGCGCTGCGCGGCCGCATCGCCTTCGAGATGGTCTTCGTCAACGACTGCTCGAAGGACGGCACGCTCGACGAACTTCGCCAGGCGCAGGCCCGCCACCCGGAGCTGCGCGTGCTGAGCCATGCCACGCAGAGCGGGCAGAGCACCGCCGTGCGCAACGGGGTGAAGGCCGCGCGCGGCGCGTGGATCGCGACGCTGGACGGCGATGGCCAGAACGACCCCGCCGACATCCCCAAGCTGTTGGCCGAGCGCGCCGCGCACCCCGAGGTGAAATGCTTCGCCGGCTGGCGCACCACCCGCAAGGACGACGCCGGCAAGCGCATCAGCTCGAAGGTGGCGAATGCCGTGCGCTCGCGCCTGCTGCGCGACGCCACCCCGGACACCGGCTGCGGCCTCAAGCTGTTCGAGCGCGCGGCCTTCCTCGACCTGCCCTACTTCGACCACATGCACCGCTACCTCCCGGCGCTGATGCAGCGCGCCGGCTGGCGCACGGTGAGCGTGCCGGTGAACCACCGGCCCCGCGGCGCGGGCGCCTCGAAGTACACCAACCTCGGCCGCCTGATGGTGGCCTTCGCCGACCTGCAGGGCGTGGCCTGGCTGATCCGCCGCAGCAAGCGCACTGCCGTGCGCGAATGGCGCGGCGACACGCCGCTGGCCTGAGCCCGACCCACCCGGAACCGCCGCGATGATGAACCAGGAACTCCTCTGGCTGGACTGGACCGGCCTGCACGTCACTCCGTGGAAGCTGATCGGCTACACCGGCGCCCTGATGTTCGGCGGCCGCTGGCTGCTGCAGTTCATCGCCAGCAAGCGCAAGGGCCGGCCGGTGATCCCGCGCGCCTTCTGGTACATGAGCATCCTCGGCAGCCTGATGACGCTGTCGTACTTCCTGTTCTCGGCGAAGCAGGACTCGGTGGGCGTGCTGCAGAACCTGTTCCCGACCTTCACCGCCTTCTACAGCCTGTGGCTGGACATCCAGCACCGCGGCTGGGACAAGACCCGCGCCGACCACGGCATGTCGCCCTATACCGGCGAAGACCCGGAGAAGTCCGGCGGCTGAGGCCGCGCATGGCCCGGCGCCGGGTGCCGGGCGGCGCCCTGCGGGCTCAGGTCCAGTCGATCACGCCGAACTCGTCGAGCAGTTCGTCGCAGAGCACGGCCCACTCGTTGGCCACCGCGCTGTTCGTCGGGTTCCGCCACACCGGCTTCTTCGCCGCGAGGGCGTCGGCCACGGCGATGGCGCGGCGAAGGTGGGGCGTGCGCACCTTGAACTGCTGGGCGAGGCGCGCGGCCGTCTGCGCGTGCTGCTTGGCCCGCGGGTTGATGGCGTTGATGACGAACTCCGCCGGGGCGAGCCCCGGGTTCATGTGCTCGCCGATCGACACCGCCTCGGCCAGCAGCGAGGCCACGCCGTCGACGGCGTAGCTCTCGGGCTGCAGCGGGATGACGAGGCGCTGCGAGGCCGCGAGGGCGGCGGTGAGGCGCAGGCCGATCGCCGGCGCGGTATCGATGACGATGACGCTGAATTCCTTGTTGAGCGTCTTCAGGTGGCCGATGGCGGTGAAGGCCTGCGAGAGCTGGCCGCGGTCGGTGGCGTTGAGCGCGGCGGTCGCCGGCAGCACGGCGATGTTCGGGTCCACCCCGGGCATCGGGACGGGCACCCTGTCGGCGGCGAACAGGGAATCGGCGCCGTCGGCCTTCAGGGCCTTGCCGCGGTCGGCCAGCGTGCCGGTGAGGTTGCCCTGGGCGTCGAAATCGACCGCCAGCACCTTGTTGCCGCGCTCGGCGGCGCGGAAGGCCAGATGCGCCGCCAGCGAGGTCTTGCCCACGCCGCCCTTGTGGTTCGCCACCGTCACGATCATGCGGAACTCCCCTGTGCCGACCCCGACGAGTGTCGGCGGGATGGGCCCGGGGTGGCAACGGTCGCCGCCGGGCCGCCTGAACGCCCGGCCCGGCGGACTTGTCCACAGACCTGGACGCTGGCATAGTGCGCGGCTCCCTGCGTCCGGCCCCGGCCGAAGCGGGGATCCTCCGCCCCGACGCCAGCGAGAGCACGTGCTCTCCAAGGCCCGGCCATCCGGCCGCGGGGACGGGCCGAAGCCACCCAGGCAATGGGCGGCACCCACGCAGCACCCAGGAGGGCCACATGGGCCGCAAGTGTCAGCTGACCGGCAAGAGCGTGATGTCGGGCAACAACGTTTCGCACGCGAACAACAAGACCCGCCGTACCTTTTCGGCGAACATCCACGAGCGCCGCTTCTGGGTTGCCAGCGAGAACCGCTGGGTGAAGCTGAAGATTTCGGCGAACGCCCTGCGCACGATCGACAAGAACGGCATCGACGCCGTCCTCGCCGAGCTCCGCGCCTCCGGCGTCAAGGTCTAAGGGAGAACCACCATGGCTTCGAAGCGCGACAAGATCCGTCTGGTGTCGACGGCCGGTACCGGCCATTTCTACACCACCGACAAGAACAAGAAGACGATGACCGGCAAGTTCGAGATCAAGAAGTACGATCCGACGATCCGCAAGCACGTCGCCTACAAGGAAGCGAAGATCAAGTAAGTCTTCGCCACCCCGCGGCACCGGACGCCCCGCCCTTCGCGGGGCGTTCTTTTTCCCGGGTGCCGGACGTATGCTCGGGCGGCATCCGCGCCGCCGGGGCCACCATGGACTTCGCCACCCGCGAAGAGGTCATCAACGACGGGTTGGGCCAGCTGCCGTCGGCCCTTCCCCGGCATCGCCTCACCTTGCACGTCCAGCTGGCCTGGCACCTGCGCCAGCGCGACACCCGCGCCGCCCTCGCCCATGCCGATGCCGCCGCCGCGCTGCTGGCCGACGCCTCGGCAGGCGAGCAGGCGTCCGCGATCGCCCGCCTGCAGCTCGTGCGGGGCGAGGCGGCGTGGCTCGGTGGTGACCTCGCCGAAGCCCTGCGCTTCGCCGAGGCCGCCGACCCGGCCAATGCCGCCGCCTCGCCCCCCCTCGTCCGCGCCGATGCCCAATGGCTTCGCGCCTGGGTCCACAACGAACTCGGTCGGATGGCCGAACGCGACCACCACTTCCAGCACGCCGCCGACGCGGCGGCCCGCGCGGGCGATCGACAGCGGCAGCAGGTGGTGATGGCGGCCCAGGCCCGGTTCGCTGCCTTCACCGACCTGAACCAGGCCACCGGGCGCTGGGCGGGCCTGCTCGCGGACGACGGGATCGTCGATGACCCCGTGGTGGCGGTGTGGACGCTGGATTTCGCCTATGTGGTCGCCAGCAAGCAGCAGGACGTGGGGCGGGCGGTGCGCCTGGCCGCCGCGATGTTCGACCAGGCGATGCTCACGGGCCAGGTGCAGCGCGCCATCACCGCGGCCAGCAACGCCGGCTTCGACCTGACGCGCATCAAGGACTTCGAGGCCGCCCTGGGCTGGATGCAGAAGGGCGTCGACCTGGCGCGGCGCGCCGGCTGGCCCGCGTCGATCGGCATGTGCCTCATCGAGACCGCGGAAACCCTGCGGCAGCTCAAGCAGCCGGCGATGGCACGCGACCTGCTGCACGAGGCGCTGCAGGCGCTCGGTGCCGACAACCAGAGCCGGCGGATGGCGCTCGCGCTCAACTACCTCGGCGACGTGGAGCTCGACAGCGGCCGTTACGACGCCGCCCTCGAGGCCTTCGACGCCCTGCACGGCCGCGCCCGCCTGATGCAGCAGGCCGACCTGCAGGCGATCGCGCTGCGCGGCAGGGCCCAGGCCCTTGCCCGCCTCGGCCGGCATGACGAGGCGCTCGCCGCGGCCCGCGAGGCGCGGCAGCTCGCACTCGAACAGCAGGATCTCTACAACGAGGTGGCCGCGCTGCGCGCCATCGCCGACATCCACCTCGACCGCATGGCCGCCGGTGATGGCACGCTCGACCACCACGCCGAAGCCGTGGCCCACCTGCAGCGCGCGCTCGCGGTGGGCGACGGCATCGAGGGCTACCGCGTGCCGGCCGAGATCCACGAGACGCTCGCCCGCCAGTACGCGCGCATCGGCCACTACGAAGCGGCCTACCGCGCCCAGCTGGCCGCCCTCGCCGCACGCGACCACGCGCACAACGAGAACGCCACCCACCTGGCGATCGCGCTGCAGATCCGCCACGAGACCGACCGCCTTCGCCAACAGGGCGAGCACCACCGGCAACTGGCCAAGGCGCAGGGGGAAAGGGCGCGCGTGCTTCAGCAGACCGGGCTGACGCTGGAACTGCTGGCCGATCTGGGGCGCGAACTCACGGCCCATCTGGACGAAGGGGCGATCCTGCAGACCCTGAGCCAGAAGGTGGATGCCATGCTCGATGCGACGAGCTTCGCGATCTACCTGCACGACGCCTCGGGCGATGCCTTGGTCTCGGTGCTGCTGCGCGAGCACGGACGAAAGCTGCCCACTGAGCGGATCGCCGTCGATGACCCGGTCCGCCATGCGGCGACCTGCTTCCGCGAGGGCAGGGAGATACTGCTCCGTGGCAACGAGGGGCAGGTCGATCCGAGCCACGTGCCGGGCACGCTGCTGACCGAGAGCGCGCTGTTCATCCCGCTCATCGCCCGACGCCGGACGGTAGGCGTTGCCACGGTGCAGTCGATGCGCGAGGACGCCTACGGCGAACGCGAACGGCTGATCCTCCGGCAGCTTGGCGCGTACGCGGCGATTGCGCTCACCAACGCCGACGCCTACCGCCGCCTCGCGATGGCCGAGACCAGCCTGCGCGAGAGCCAACAGCGCTATGCCCGGGTGGTGAACACCATCAGTGATGCGCTCGCGTCCACCGACACCGGCGGACGGATCACCTACGCCAATGCGCGGTTGCGGGCGCTCTTCGGGCTGGCGCCGGACGACGTCGCCGGCACCCGGCTGGGCGAGCGGGTGGCTCCCGACGACCGCGCGGCCTTCGACGCGGCCTGGGACATGGCGCTCTCGGGGCAGGCGCCGCCCGGCATCGAGCTGCGGATCCTCACGGAGGATGCGGAACCCCTCTGGATGGAGGCGAGGCTCACGCCGATCTGCGAGGACACGCAGGTGGACGGCGTGCAGGCCGTGTTCCGCGACATCCGCGTGCGCCGGAAAGCCGAGGCCGAGATGCTGCAGAATCTGCAGCGCGAACGTGAACTCGTCGACCTGAAGTCCCGCTTCGTCGCCATGGCTTCGCATGAGTTCCGCACCCCGCTCGCCGGCATGGCCTCGTCGATCACCCTGCTGCGGCACTACGCCGATCGCATGGCCGCCGACGAACGCGCCGCCCTGCTCGACCAGATGGACGAGGCCATCGGGCGGATGACGACGCTGCTCGACAACGTGCTGCTCATCGGCAAGGGCGAAGCGACGGGCCTGCGCTTCGCGCCGGAAGCCGTCGACCTGGCCGCGCTGGCCCATGGGGTGGCCGACGAGGTCGAGCGCGCGAGTGCGGCGCGGGGGCGCCTGCAACGGTGCTTCGGGGCCCTGCCCCGGCGCCTGCGGCTCGACCCCGCACTGATGCGGCACATGCTCGGCAACATCCTGTCGAACGCGCTCAAGTACTCGCCGGCCGGCGGTGACGTGGCGTTTTCGGCGCATGCCGAGGGCGATGCCGTCGTGCTGGCCGTCCGCGACCGGGGCATCGGCATCCCCGCGGCCGACCTTCCGCACCTGTTCGGCGGTTTCTACCGGGCCGGCAACGTCGGGGCCATCCCGGGCACCGGGCTCGGCCTGGCCATCGTCAAGCAGGCCGTCGACCTGCACGGTGGCACGATCGCCGTGGAAAGCCGCGACGGCAAGGGCACCTGCTTCCGGATCGTCCTGCCCGCCTTGTCCAGCGACGACTGAACCCGCGGCCGCACCGCGCTCGCGGATTCAGCTCGGCTCCCCCGCAGCGCGCCTCGCCTCGAGCAGCCAGTGCGTCGCCTGCGCGGCGGGCATCGGGCGGGCGAAGTGCCATCCTTGCAGCACGTCGCAGCCCATCTCGCGAAGCAGGCTCGCATGCACCGCGGTTTCCACGCCCTCGGCCACCACCTTCAGGTCGAAGTTGCGGGCGAGGGCGATGATGGTCCGGCAGATCGCCAGGTCCGACGCGTCGACCTGCAGGTGGCGGACGAAGCCCTGGTCGATCTTCAAGCTGTCGATGGGGTAGCGCTTGAGGTAGGCGAGGCTCGAGTAGCCGGTGCCGAAGTCGTCCATCGAAAGCACGACGCCCTGCGCCTTCAGGGCGTTGAGGATGCGCAGCACGCGCTCGCCGTTCTTCATGGCGATGCTCTCGGTGATCTCCAGCTCGAGCGCGTCGGCGGGCAGGCCTTCGGCCGCGAGGGCCGCGGCCACCAGGCCCGGCAGGCTGTCGTCCTCGAACTGCCGCGACGAGAGGTTGACCGCCACCCGCACGCCCTGGACGCCGGCATCGCGCCAGCCCCGCATCTGCCGGACGGCCTCGTGCAGGACCCAGGTGCCCATCGGCACGATCAGGCCGCTCTCCTCGGCCAGGGGAATGAATTCGGCCGGCGACACCGCGCCGAACTCGGGCGACTGCCAGCGCAGCAGGGCCTCGAAGCCCACCACGGCATCGCTTTCGCTGGCGATCTGCGGCTGGTAATGGAGGGACAGCTGGCCGGCATCGAGCGCGCCGTGCAGGGCCTGCAGCAAGCGGGCCCGGCGACTGAGCTGCGCCTGCCCGTCGGGGCTGTGGAAGGCGAGCGCACCGCCCGGCACCGCCGGGGGCTCGGCCGCTTCGGCATTGCGCAGCAGGGTCTCGACGTCGCGGCCGTCCGCCGGGAAGAACGCAACACCGGCGGTGGGCGCAAGATGCACCGGGCGCTCGCCCAGGGGCAGCGGCGAGGCAAGGGAGGCCAGCAACGGGCGCATCTCCTGCGCCACGCGAGGCTCGTCCGAGGTCTGCAGGAACACCACGGCGAAGCGCGCGTCGCCGATCCGGCCGGCGTCCATGCGCAAGCCGCGATCGGCGGCGGCGAGCATCCCGACGGCCAGGCGGTCGGCGATGGCACGCAGGGCATCGTCCGCCGCCCGGGCGCCATCGGCGTGCCGCAGCATGGCCACGCCATCGAGGTTGATGCAGGCCACCGCCAGGGCCTCGCCGGCACGCGTGGCGGCCTCGAGGGCCGCGGCCAGGTGGTCTTCGAAGCCGTGCCGGTTCGGCAGGTGGGTCAAGGGGTCATGGCCGCGCAGATGGTCGGTTTCGGCCTGCAGTCGAACGATCTCGCGCGAACGCTGCTCGGCGCGTTCCAGCTGGGTCTTGACCAGCTGCAGCAGCTCGGTGCGTTCGAACGGCTTGGTGAGGTAGTCGTCGGCGCCGAGCGTCATGCCCTCGCGCACGTCGCTGCGGTCGGCGCGCGCGGTGAGGAAGACGAAGGGCACCTGGGCGGTGGCGGACTCGGTGCGCAGCGCCTTGAGCAGCCCGTGGCCGTCGAGCTCGGGCATCATCACGTCGGAAATGACGAGGTCGGGCGTGTCGGCGAGGGCCATGTCGAGGGCCATGCGACCGTTCTCCGCGGTGCGGACCTCGAAGCCCTCGAGCGTCAGGAGGCGTGCGAGGTTGGTGCGGATGGTGGGGTCGTCCTCGGCGATCAGGATGCTCATCAGGCGCGCCTGCTGGGGATGTGGACGGTGAAGGTGGTGCCGACGCCCAGCGTGCTCTCGACCTCGATGCGCCCGCCGTGCAGGTCGACCGACTGCTTGACGATGGCGAGGCCGAGCCCGGTGCCGGCGATGTTGCCGACGTTGCTGGCGCGATGGAACGACTCGAACAGGCGCCGGATGTCGGAGTCCGGGATGCCGATGCCCCGGTCGATGACGTCGAAGCGCAGGCCCTCGCCGTCGGCCCGCACGTTGAAACGCACGTCGCCCCCTTCGGGCGAGTACTTCACGGCATTGGAGAGCAGGTTGCCGAGCACGTGCCGCATGAGCTTGGCATCGAGCTGCCAGACTCCGTCGATGCCCTGCATGTCGAGCACGACGCGCGGCCGGCCATCGCCGCCCGGCCGTGACTGGGTCGCTTCGTTGCGGATGTGCGAACAGAGCGCGGCGAGGTCGGTCGGCGCGGGCGTGAAGCGCAGGCTCTGGGCGTCGCCGCGACCGATCAGGAGGATGTCGTCGAGCATGCGGGTCATGCGCGCGACCGAATCGCGGATCTGCTGGAAGATCTCGTCGCGCTCGTCGCGCGCCAGCCGCTCGCCGTAGGTGGCGACCAGGTCGACCGAGGAAAGGATGCCCGCGAGGGGCGTGCGGAACTCGTGCGAGGTGGTGGCCACGAAGCGCGACTTGAGCTGCCCGAACTCGCGCTCGCGCATCAGGGCATTGCGCAGCTCCTCTTCGGCGCGCCGGCGCTCGGTGATGTCGACGAAGGTCCAGAGGCTGGTGACGCCGCCGTGCTGGGCCGGCATGCGCGCCCCGTGCACCTGCACCCAGATCGGCGTGTCGTCGGCACGGCGCAGTTCGTGTTCGCCCGAGTAGGTGCCCTCGGCGTCCAGCGTCGCCATCACCCCGGGCAGAAGCGCGTCGAAGTCGGTCTCGCTGCGGAAGAGCATGCCCATCGGCTGGCCCTGCAAGGCCCCCGGCGCATAACCGAAGAGCGCCTCGAGCGTGCTGTTGGCCCACTGCAGGTGCCGCGAAGCGATCAGGGCGATGCCGATGACGGTGCTCTGCAGCATCACCTCCTGCTCGCTGGTCTTCGCCAGCAGCTTCTCCTCGAGCTCGCGGCGCTGGGTGACGTCGCTGAGGAAGGACAGGGTGGCGGCCTGGCCTTCCCACTCGAGGGCGACGGCCGAGAGCTCGAGCCAGACCACCCGGCCGTCGGCGGCGATGATGCGGAACGTGTAGTGCTGCTCGGCCGCCTCGCCGCGCAGTCGGCGCAGGTGGTTATCGACCACCCGACCGACGTCATCGGGATGGATGAAGTTGGTGAACGGCACATCGCGAAGCTCCTCGAGCTTGCGCCCGAGGCTGCGCTCGAGGAAGGGGTTGGCGTAGACCACCTTGCCTCCCGCCGCGATGAGGATGCCTTCCGAGCCATTCTCGACGATGGAACGGTACTTGCTTTCCTGCTCGCGCAGCTGCCGCTCGGTGTCCTTGCGTGCGCCGATGTCGCGCAAGAGTGCACCGAATAGAGGGCCACGGGTGGTGTCGACGTGCCAGAGCGAGAGTTCGACCGGGAACTCGTGCCCGTCGCGGTGCAGCACGGAGAACTCGAGCGTGCGGCCCAGAACGTGCGCCTGGCGCGTGGCGAGGAAGCGGCGAATCCCGGCCTCGTGCGCCTCGCGGAACCGTTCGGGGATGATGTGCTCCGACAAGGTCTTGCCGAGGATCTCGTCCGCCGTCCAACCGAGGATGCGTTCGGCGCTGGCATTCCAGGCCGTGACCCGGCCCGTGGCGTCGATGGTCAGGATGGCGTCGAGCGAGGCCTCGAGCAGGTGCTCGAGCTGGCGGGCGTTGTCGGAGGCGCGCACCAGCGCGAGGCTGGCCTGCTCCTCGACGAGGGCGAAGGTGGTCACGAACCCGCAGAGAAGCAGGTAGACGCTCGCGAAACGCACGATCTCGAGCGCCGTCAGCAGGTGCGCGCTGACCAGCATGGCGTAGAGGCCGAGGCAGGCCATCGCGAGCGCGGCGCGGCGCGGCCTGAGCAGGAAGACCATCTGCACCGGGAAGAGGTAGGCCCAGTTGTGGATGGAGTGGCCCTTCATCGCGCCGATGGCGATGGCGCCGAGCACCAGCAGGACGAACACCGCGCCGGCGACGTGCATGCCGAGCGGCTGGGGCAGCCGCCACACCAGCACGAACAGCAGGCCACTGATGCCGGCGGCGACGGCGGCGAGCTGCGACGGCACCCCGAAATCCATGGCCGCGTTCAAGGGCGAGAGCGCCAGCATGATCACGGTGGTGAGGGCCAGCAGTCCCAGCGACGCGCGCCAGCGCAGGCGGTCACGGGCCTCGAAAAACGCCTTGCCACTGTCCAAGGGGATCCTCCCCGTCCGAAGGTGTCCGATCACGGCACAACCGCATCAGCCTATCGCAAGCACGAGGCCGCCTCGCGACCCCGTGGCGGCACGGCGGCGCGGGGCCGCTCGCCAGCATGCCTCGCGGCATCGCAGACTGTGCGGGGCCCACCACCCCCGGACGCCGATGACCCCGCCTGACACCGATGCCCCGACGCCCCGGCCCGACGACTTCGTCGCCCGGGCCCATCGCGATCCTGGAGCTCTGGCCGCCGCCCGGCACCACCTTGAGACCGACCCGGCCGGCTGGTGGCGTGCGCTGGCGGCGCGCCTCGATTGGTCGCGCTTCCCGACCGAGATGTCGGACGTCGACTTCGACCCCGGGCGCTTCCGCATCCGCTGGTATGCGGATGGCGAGCTGAACGTGGCCGCGAACTGCCTCGATCGGCAGCTCGCCGCGAACGGCGACAAGACGGCGATTCTGTTCGAGCCGGACGACCCGGACGAGCCGCCGCAGCGCATCAGCTACCGCGAGCTGCACGCGCGCGTCTGCCGGCTCGCCAGCGCGCTCACGAACCTCGGCGTGCGACGCGGCGACCGCGTCACCATCTACCTGCCGATGATCCCGGAGGCGGCGGTGGCGATGCTCGCCTGCGCGCGCCTCGGCGCCGTGCACTCGGTGGTGTTCGGCGGCTTCGCGCCGCAGGCCGTGGCCGACCGCATCGCCGACTGCAGCAGCACGCTGGTGATCACCGCCGACGAGGCCCGCCGCGGCGGCAAGCGCATTCCGCTCAAGGCCACCATCGACGAAGCGTTGGCAATGCCCGGCACCACCTCGGTGGCGACCGTACTCGTGGTGCGCAACACCGGCGCGCCGGTGCCGATGCAGATGCCGCGCGACCGCTGGTATGACGCCATCGTCGACGACCAGCCCGAAACCCACGTCGCCCCGGCCATGGGCGCGGAAGACCCGCTGTTCATCCTCTACACCTCGGGCTCGACCGGCAAACCGAAGGGGGTGCTGCACACCTCGGGCGGCTACCTCGCGTGGGCCAGCTGGACCTTCCATGCGGTCTTCGACCACCGCCCTGACGATGTGTTTTTCTGCACCGCCGACGTGGGATGGATCACTGGCCACAGCTACATCGTCTACGGCCCGCTCTCGAATGGCGCCACCGCGGTGATGTTCGAAGGCGTGCCGACCTGGCCGGACAGCGGCCGCCTGTGGGACATCGTCGACCGCCACGGCGTCACCGTGCTCTACACCGCGCCCACCGCCATCCGGGCCCTCATGCGCGAGGGCGACGGGCCGGTGAAGCAGCGTTCGCGCAAGAGCTTGCGCCTGCTCGGCACGGTCGGCGAGCCGATCAACCCGGAAGCCTGGCGCTGGTACCACCGCGTCGTCGGCGAGGGCCGCTGCCCCATCGTCGACACCTGGTGGCAGACGGAAACCGGCGGCCACCTGCTCACGCCACTGCCCGGCGCGATGACGCCGAAGCCGGGCTCGGCCATGCAGCCCCTGCCCGGCATCCGCCCGGCGCTGGTGGATGCCGAAGGCCGCGTGCTGGAAGGTGCGGCGAGCGGCAACCTCGTGCTGCTCGGGTCCTGGCCGGGGCAGATGCGCACCGTGTTCGGCGACCACGCGCGCTTCATCGACACCTACTTCCGCGCCTACCCGGGCATGTACTTCACCGGCGATGGCGCGCGCCGCGACGAGGACGGCGACTACTGGATCACCGGGCGCGTCGACGACGTCATCAACGTCTCGGGCCATCGCATCGGCACGGCGGAAGTGGAAAGCGCACTGGTGGCGCATCCCAAGGTGGCCGAGGCCGCGGTGGTCGGCTTCCCCCACGACCTCAAGGGCCAGGGCATCTACGCCTACGTGACCCCGAAGGCCGGCGTGGCGGCGGACGAGGCACTGCGAGCGGAATTGCGCCAGCAAGTGCGCCACGAGATCGGCGCCATCGCCCAGCCCGACCACATCCAGTTCGCACCGGGCCTGCCCAAGACCCGCAGCGGCAAGATCATGCGGCGCATCCTGCGCAAGATCGCCGAGAACGCCCCGGATCAACTGGGTGACACCAGCACGCTGGCCGACCCCGGCGTGGTGCAGCACCTTGTGGAGCATCGGCTGGTGCGGTGACGACCGCCTATCCCATCGGATCGATCACGAACCCGCTACCGAGGCGCTCCCGCACCTCCGCCAGCCGGCGCCGGCTGATCGGGACCCGATCGCCGTTGCGCAGTTCGCAGGCCCAGCCCTTGGCGCTCTTCGAGACCCGGCGAAGGTGGGCGAACGCGACCCAGTGCGAGCGGTGCACGCGCAGGCCCGCGTGCGCCAGCGTCGCTTCGACCTCGGCGAGGCTGCCCAGCACCGTCGCGCGGCCCAGCGCGGTGCGGACCTGCAGGTAGTGCAGATCGGCGTCGATACGAACCAGATCGCGGCCGATGGCCACGGGAAGGCTTGAGAAGAACACCTCCCCCGCGGACGCGTCCGCCGCGGGAACCTCCGGCTCCGAGGGCGTCGGGCCGGGTTCGGCGGTGTCTCCGGCGGGGTCGGCATCGATCGGCGGCCCGGCGTCCACCGGGGCCGATGCCGGCGCGGGCGCCTCCGTCCCCACGAGCGCTGGCGCCAGCGGCACCAGGTTCAACAGGCACCAGGTGATGAGGTAGCTCGGGGCCAGCTGCAACCATTCGGCCAGAAGGGCAAGCACGCCCCCGGCAGCCTCCCAGCGGCCCAGCAGGCCGTCCGCCGCTCCATCGATCGGCACCGGGAACACACGCTCGAAGCCGAGGGCCAACGGCGCAAACGCGAGGCTGCCCAGCACCCCGCCCAGCAGCAGGCGCGGCCACGGGCCCCGGCGGTCCAGCCCGGAGAAGCGGGCGGTGGCGCGGGTGGCCAGCACGGCCAACATCAGGCCAAGGCCGATATGCACCGTCCAGACCGCCCACGCGGCCAACCACGGGAGGGCACGCGTGGGTTCCGGCTCCAGCTGCGTGAACAGCAGGGCAAGGGCGAGGACGACGAGGGGCCAGAGGCGGGCGTAACGGACGGCCATGCGGCCAGTCTAGAGACTCCGCTCGTGCAGGGGACATGCCGCTCGTGCAAGCGGCGCCGCGGCACTGCCCCAACGGTCGCGGGGTCGCGCCACTGTGCCGCCACCGCGCCACCCGACGCGGCCCCAAAAGGAGACCCGACATGCCCCGTTTCACCACCCGCCTTTCCCTCGCCCTCCTCCTCGCGATCGGTGCCGTGCCGGCCGCCCACGCCAGCGATGAAGGCCTTTACGCCACCGCCCTGGTCGGGCTGGCCAACCAGTCCGACCAGACGCTGACCTGGAGTGGCGTCGGCGCGCCGCCCACCGGCAACCAGTCACGCAACCTGGCCCTCGACAGCGGCCTGCTCGGCGGCGGCGCCCTCGGTTGGGCCTTCGGGAACGGCTGGCGGGTGGAGGGCGAGTTCGTCTACCAGAGTGTGGACGCCGGCAACCCCGGCTTCGCCCCGCCCGGCCCGCAGGGCGCCGGCGACAACTTCGCCTCCACCTCCTTCGGCCTCAACCTGCTCTACGACGTCGACCTGTTCGGGTCGGACAAGGCCAAGACGTATGTCGGCCTCGGCTATGCCCGGCTGACCGAGGTCGACATGGACATCGGCGGCTCGTCCTACAGCGGCAGCGGCGACGGCTTCCAGGTGCTCTTCGGAGCGCGCTACGACCTCGGCGAGAACCTGTTCATGGATGCCGGCGTGCGCTGGCTGGACGCCGGCAAGGTGAAGCTCGACGCGGAACGCGGCAGTGGCCGGATCGAAACCGACTACGCGCCCTGGGCCCTGACCTTCGGGCTGGGCTGGCGCTTCTGACCGGCCTCGCCGCCGCGAGGCCCGTTCAGGCCATGCGCCGGGGCCCGTCGTGGACGATGCGCCCGTCGACCAGCTCGATCACCCGGTCGCAGCGGTCGGCGAGGCGCGGGTCGTGCGTCACCACGAGCACGGCGAAGCCTCGCTCGGCGTGCAGGCGACGCAGCAGGGCGAAGACCTCGTCGGCGGTCCTCGTGTCGAGGTTGCCGGTCGGCTCGTCGGCGAGCAGCAGGGCGGGCCGCGCCATCAGCGCCCGGACGATGGCCCCCCGCTGCTGCTGGCCGCCCGAGAGCGCCATCGGGGGGCGGTCGGCCAGCGCGCCCAGGCCCACGGCCTCGAGCAGCGCCATGGCCTCGGCCACCAGCGCCGGGGTCGGCCGACCCTCGCGCGCCAGCCTCGGCATCATCACGTTCTCGAGCGCCGTGAAGGCCGGCAGCAGGTGGTGGAACTGGAAGACGAAGCCGATGGCCTCGCCGCGCAGCCGCGTGCGGGCCTCGTCGTCGAGCGTGCGGGTTGGCTGGCCGAGCAATTCGATCTCGCCCTCGGTGGGCGAATCGAGCTGGCCCAGCAGGTTCAGCAGGGTCGTCTTGCCCGAACCCGACGGGCCAATGAGTGCGGCGAACTCGCCGCGGCGCAGCTCGAAGCCGAGGCCGTGCAGCACCTCGATCTCGCTGGGCAGGCCGACGTTGTAGCGCTTGCGAACGCCGTCGAGGCGCAGGACGAGCTCATCCGCCACGCATCGCCTCCACGGGGTCGAGTCGCGCCGCGCGTCGCGCCGGGGCCATGGCCGCGAGCATGCCCACCACCGTGGCCATCGCCGAGGCACCGACGAACAGCGTCGGCGTGACCACCAGCGAGAACGCACCACGGCCGGAGCGGGCGAGGCCCATCAGCTCCCACAGGCCGAGTAGCCCCGCGCCGATCAGGCAGCCGAAGGCCGCGCCGATGAGGCCGACCAGCGCGCCCTGCAGTAGGAACACCCGCAGCACCTGGCCGCGCTGCGTGCCCATCGCGCGCAGGATGCCGATCTCGCGGCCGCGCTGCACCACGCTCACCGCCAACACGCTGGCGATGCCGAAGGCGGCGGAGAGCCCAACGAACACCTTGATCAGGTTGGTCGACATGCTCTGTGCCGACAGCGCGCCGAGGATGTTGCTGTTGAGCGTCATCCAGCTCTCGGCCTGGATGCCGAGGCGCGCGGCGATCCGCTGGGCCACGTCTTCGGCCTCGAAAATCTCGCGCACGCGGAGGTCGATGCTGGTGGCGCCACCCGGCAGGTCGAGCAGGCTCTGCGCCGGCTTCATCGCGAGATAGACGAAGCGGCCGTCGAGGTCGCGCACGCCGAGTTCGAACAGCGCGACGATGGTGAACACATCGCTGCGGCCATCGCCGGTATCGAGGCGGATGCGGTCGCCCAGCTGGGCGCCGAGGTCTTTCGCGAGCTCACGGCCGATCGCCACGTCGTTGCCGACGATGCGCCAGCGCCCTTCCTG
>JAJTHD010000137.1 GCA_021297925.1 Lysobacteraceae bacterium | reverse complement strand
TCCGAGGTCGGGCACATGAACATCGGCGCCGGCCGCATCGTCTACCAGGACCTGACGCGGGTGGACGCCGAGATCGAGAGCGGCGACTTCTACCGCAACGCCGAATTGCTGGCGGCCTGCCACGCGGCCCGCGACGCGGGAGGCACCCTGCACCTGATGGGCCTGCTCTCCCCGGGCGGGGTGCACTCGCACGAGGCGCATCTGTTCGCGCTGATCGAGATGGCGAAGCGCGAAGGCGTGGCGCGGGTGGCCGTGCACGCCTTCCTCGACGGCCGCGACATGCCGCCGAAGTCGGCTGAACCTTCGTTGCGCGCCTTGGCCGACGTCATGGCGAAGGCCGGCAACGCGCACCTCGCCAGCGTGTCGGGCCGCTACTTCGCGATGGATCGCGACCAGCGCTGGGATCGCGTCGAGCTCGCGTTCCGCGCCATGACCGAAGGCGTCGCCGAGTTCCGCGCGGCCGACGGCCTGGCCGCGCTCGAGGCCGCCTACGCCCGTGGCGAGAACGACGAGTTCGTGAAGCCCACCGTGATCGAGGGCGCCGCCCCGATGCGCGACGGCGACGCCGTGGTGTTCTTCAATTTCCGCGCCGATCGCGCCCGCCAGATCACCGCGGCCTTCACCGTGCCGGGCTTCGACGGTTTCGTGAAGCCGCGCGCGATCGCGCTGTCGCGCTTTGTCGGCATGGCCGAGTACGCGTCGGACCTGCCGGCCAAGGTGGCGTACGCGCCGGAAGACCTGCGCGACACGTTGGGCGAGGTCATCGCCGCGGCCGGCTTGAAGCAGCTCCGCATCGCCGAGACCGAGAAGTACGCGCACGTCACCTTCTTCTTCAGCGGCGGCCGCGAAGCCCTGCTGCCGGGCGAATCGCGCGAACTGGTGCCCTCGCCGAAGGTCGCCACCTACGACCTTCAGCCGGAGATGAGCTGCCCCGAGCTCACCGACAAGCTGGTCGCCGCCATCCGCGGCGGCGAGGTCGACTTCATCGCCTGCAACATCGCCAACCCGGACATGGTCGGCCACACCGGGGATTTGCAGGCTGCGATCAAGGCGGCGGAAGCCGTCGACACCGCGCTCGGTCGATTGCGCGACGCCATCGAGTCGGTCGGCGGCGAGATGCTCGTGACCGCCGACCACGGCAACCTCGAGATGATGCGCGACCCGGAGACGGGCCAGCCGCACACGGCGCACACCGTCGGCCCGGTGCCCTTCGTCTACGTCGGGCGCAAGGCCACGTTGCGCGCCGGCGGTGCGCTGCGCGACATCGCCCCGACGGTGCTGCAGCTGATGGGCCTCCCGAAGCCGACGGCGATGACCGGCGAATCGCTGGTCCGGTTCGCCGGATGAAGGCCGCGGCGGCCGCGCTTCTCGCCGCCGCCTGGCTGGCCGCCGCTCCGGTCCCCGCGGCGACGGCCGATGCCGCTCGTGCCAAGAAGGAAGCCGAGGCCGACGCCCAGCTTCGCGCCCTCCGCCAGCGGGTCGCCCTGCTGGCCGTGGCCCAGCGCGAGGACGAGGCCCGTCGCGATGCCGGGCTGGCGGCGCTGCGGGAGGCCGACGCCGCGGTGGCAGCCGCGGACCGGGACCGCGAGGCCGCCGACGCGGGACTGGCCGATGCCGACCGCGAGCTCGCGGCCCGGGAGGGGGAGCGCGAGGCGCTGGCGCGTCGGCTCGAGGACGAGCGCTCGCGCCTCGCGCGCCTCGTCCGTGCCGCCTACGCGCAGGGGCGCCACGAGCAGCTCCGCCTGCTCCTCGCGCAAGACCAGGTCGGCGCGGCGCAGCGGGCGCTGGCCTACCAACGCTACCTGCAGGAGGCCCGTGCGGGCGAGGTCCGAGGCTTGCTGGACCGCCTTGACGCCCTCGCCCGTGCCACGGCCGAGGTCGAGGCACGGCGCACCGCGCAGGCGGCGGCGGCGGCGGCCGCGCGTCGGGCGCGCGATGCCCTCGCCGAGCGCCGTCGCGAGCAGGCCGAGGCCCTCCGGGCCCTGAAGGCCGGCCTTGTTGCCCGAGCCGGAGAGATCGAGGCCTTGCGCCGCGACCAGCGGGCCCTCGAGCGGCTGCTCGCCGACCTGCGCGACGCCATCGCCGACGTCCCGAAGCAGCTTGCCGACGACCGCCCCTTCGCCAGTCGTCGCGGCGAACTGCCGCTGCCGGTGCAAGGGCGCGTGTTGCGCCGCTTCGGCGCGCCGGTCGCCGGCGCATTGACCAGCGACGGTGTCCAGTTCGCCGCCGACGAGGGCAGTGCGGTGCGCGCCGTCGCGCCCGGCCGGGTCGTCTATGCCGACTGGCTGCGCGGCCAAGGACTGCTGCTCGTCATCGACCACGGCGGCGGCTGGATGACCCTGTACGGCAACGCCCAGCGCCTCGCCCGGGACGTCGGCGACTGGGTGTCCGCGGGCGAGGTGGTCGCGCGGGCCGGTCGCTCCGGCGGCGCGCAGGCGAGCGGCATCTACTTCGAACTGCGGCGCGATGGTCAGCCCGTCGATCCGCGCGGGTGGTGGCGTTGACGCGTCATAATGGCGGGTCCCGAGTGCCCGACATGCGACGCCTCCTCTTTATTCCCCCCGTCCTGATGCTCGCCGCCGCCCTCGCCCAGGCGCAGGGCGCCGCCCCGACCGCGTCGACGCCGTCCACCGACCCGCTGGCGCCCGCGCCTTCGGCGGCGGTTCCGATCGAGGACATCGAACGTTTCGTCGAGGTGTTCCGGCGCGTCCAGTCCGATTTCGTCGATCCGATCGACGATCGCGCGCTGATGCGTGCCGCCACCCGCGCGCTGCTCGCGGACCTCGACCCGCACAGCGCTTACCTGCCGGCGGCCTCCGCGGCGGACCTCCGCGGGGACGCGAACGGCCTCTACGATGGCATCGGCGTCGAGGTCGAAGTGCGTCCCGACCGCAGCCTCAAGGTCATCGGCGCGATCGACGGCAGCCCGGCGCAGCGCGCGGGGCTCCGCACCGGGGACGTGATCGTGGCCGTCGACGGCCGCCCGGTCGGCCTGCGCCGGGACGACGAGCCCTCCCGCGCCCTCCGCGGTCCCGCGGGGACGAGCGTCCGCCTCACGCTGCTCCGGCCCGGCGAAGCCCTGCCGCGGGACGTCCGTCTGGTCCGCGAGAGCATCGCGCTGGCCAGCGTCAGCGGGCGCCTGCTCGAGCCCGGCCATGCCTACGTCCGGATCGCCTATTTCGAGGGCGACACGGCCGAGGAGCTCAAGCGCGTGCTCGCGGACCTCAAGGCCCGGGCGGGCGGTCGCCTCGCCGGCGTCGTGCTCGACCTGCGCAACAATCCCGGCGGGCTGCTCACCACCGCGATCGAATGCGCGGACCAGTTCCTCGAGGGCGGCCTGATTGCCAGCACGCGCGGACGCAGCGCGGTGGCCAACACCGTCTACCGGGCGACGCCGGGCGACCTGCTCGACGGCGCCCCGATGGCGGTGCTGATCGACGTCGGCACCGCCAGCTCCGCCGAGGTCCTCGCGGGGGCGCTGCGCGACCAGCGCCGCGCGCTGCTGCTCGGCTCGCGCAGCTTCGGCAAGGGCTCCGTCCAGTCGGTGATCGACCTCGGCAACGGCGACGCGCTGAAGCTCACCACGGCGCGCTACTACACGCCGTCGGGCCGATCGATCCAGGCCGCCGGCATCCTGCCCGACGTGGTGCTGCCCGGGACCGCGATCCGCGGCTTGCGCGAGCAGGACCTGCCGGTGCACCTCGCCGGCGACGCGGAGGTCGTCGACGGCTACGCCAACGGCGTGATCGTCGAGGGCGAGGGCGCGATCGCCGAGGCCCTGCGCCGCCTCAAGCAGGCCGCCGCGGCGCGCGCGGCCCGACGCACGCCGCCGCGCGGCTGAGCGCCGCCGCCCTCCCGGCTCGCGGCAGCCGGGGGGAGCGCACGACGGTCAGCGGCGCAGACGGGCGTGGCGGGCGAGGCGGCCGCGCAGCGCGAGCGACACGAGGAAGCCGAAGCCGAAGCCCGCGAGGTGGGCCCACCACGCCACGGCGCCGAAGCTCGGTCCGGCCCAGGTGAACATCATCTGCAGCGCCACCCACAGCAGGATCAGCCCGGCCGCCGGCAAGCGGACGAATTGCAGCCAGAGCCCGAGCGGCAGCACCACGCCCAGCCGGGCGCTCGGGAACAGCGCGAGGTAGGCCCCGATCAGCGTCGACACGGCGCCCGACGCGCCGATGATCACGCGATCCGGCCGGTCCATCGACAGCACCGCCGCGAAGTTGGCCGCCGCGCCTCCCACGACGAACAGGCCGAGCAGGCGCCACGGACCGACCGCCCGCTCGGTCGGCAGGCCGAACACGAGCAGGAACAGCATGTTCCCGATGAGGTGGGTGGCGTTCGCGTGCAGGGCGAGCGTGGTCACCAGCCCGGCCGCACGCCCCGGGTCCAGCAGGGCCCGCCACTCCACCGCCGACGCGGAGAGCGCCCCCCAGCGTCGCAGCAGGGTGTCCTGCGTCGCCTCGTCGACCATGGCCAGCGCGACATACGCCGCGACGCAGGCGACCAGCAGCAGGGGCGTCGCCCACCGCCAGCGCGCGCGGTCCCGGCCGGGGGCGTCGATGAACAGCATCAGCGGCGCAGGTCCAGCGCGCGCCCCTGCCAGTCGAGGCGGACCCCGTCGCGACCGATCGCCGCCACGCGCAGGCCGGGCACGAGAAGGTCGCCGTCGCGCACGCGCTGGCCGTCGATGATCGCGAAGCGCCGCTCCGGGTCGTCGTCGTAGACGTGCATCGACAGCCGCAAGGGTGGAAGGGCCGCGCGCAGCGCCGCGGGCAGCGACGCCACGTCGTCCGCGGCCTCGGGCGGGCTCTCCGTCGCCACGCTCGGCGGCGGGATCGCGGCGGTCTCTGGCACCGGGATCGCGGCGGTCTCTGGCACCGGGATCGCGGCGGTCTCTGGCACCGGGATCGCGGGTGGCGCCGGGGCCTGCGATGGCGTCAGCGTCGGCGCCACCGCGGGGGCGTCGAGTTCCCGGGTCAGCGCGCCGGCCCCGGCCATGGCGGGCGTCACGGGCGCCGGCAGCGGGGCGGATTGGGGCAGGCGGGGTGGTGGCAGGGCGGGGCCGTTGGCTGCCGCGGGCGTCGTCATCAATGGCCGCGGCACCAGCGTCCAGGCGAGGCCGAGCCCGACACCCACGGCGAGGGCAAGGGCGAGAAGGATCGGTCCGGTTCCGCGCCGTCGCTGGACCGCCGCCGTCGGCATCGGCGTGTGCAGGCCGGGCGCCTGCCCGCGACGGCGCTGGGCTTCGGATCGACGCAGGGCTTCGAGGATCAGGGACATCGAGGCTTCACTCCAGGCGACGGCGAAGGCGCGGGCCGTCCTCGCGCTCCGCGCCGAGCAGCCGCAGCGTCGCGGGGCCGGGCACCCCGTCCGCCCGCAAGCCCAGCGACGCCTGCGCCTCGCGCAGGCGATTGGCCATCCCGTCGTCGAACACCCGCGGCCCCACCTCCGGTGCGCGGCCAGCGAGCGAGACCAGTCGGGCGTCCAGCCAGTCGACCGCGGGGCCGCTGTCGCCCGGTGCGGGCAGTCGGTCGAAGACTGGCGGCCCCCGCCACAGGGCCAGCGTGCCGCCACGGAAGTGGCGGGCGAAGTCGAGGCGAGACACGTCGACCACGATGTCGCCGAGCCAGAGCCGGACCTGGAGCGCATCGGCGCCGAGCAGGACGGCCCAGCGCCCCGCGTCCGGGTCGCGATCCGGCGCTGCGGCGAGGAAGACGAGCGCCGGACGGTGTGCCGCGGCCAGCGCGTCCAGGCTGGCCGAGCCCCGCTGGCAGAACAGGCCCGGTGCCAACAGCGGCGGGCAGTCCCTCAGGGCGCCGGTGCCGGCCTCGTCGGCCCGGACGGCCCATAGCCGCAGGAGTTCGCCACCGGCAGCCTCCAGGCCGTCCCCGGGACCCTCCAGTCGACGGGCGAGGGTCGCTGCATCGAGCCGTGGCGGTGGCAGCGGCGGGACCATCGCGTCGGCGAGTTGCGGGGCCGGCGGCGTCACCGGCCGCGTCGGCTGGAGCGCGAACACGGCGAGGGCGATCGCCAGCACCGCGGCGACGGCGACGCCCAGCGTCGGGCGCGGCAGCCGCGACAGCGGCCGCACCAGCACCTCGCGTGCGGCGAGGTCCACGAGCCGTTCGCCGACCGGGTTCTCGTCGCGCGCGAAGCCCGCGAGCAGGGCCCGTTCGGCGAGGACGTTGAGCAGACGCGGAACGCCCCCGGAATGGGCGTGCAGGCGCTTCACCGCAAGCCGGGTGAAGGGGAAGCGGACGCCGCCGGCCACCGCGATGCGGTGCCTGAGGTACGCCTCGCTGTCGTCGGGATCCAGCGGCCCGAGGTGGTAGCGCGCGGTGATGCGCTGCGCGAGCTGCCGCAGCTCTGGTCGCGCCAGCAGGTCGCGCAGTTCCGGCTGGCCGAGCAGCACCATCTGCAGCAGCTTCTGCGTCGCGGTCTCCAGGTTCGTGAGCAGGCGCACCTGCTCCAGCGCCGCCATCGACAGGTTCTGCGCCTCATCGATGATGACCACCACGCGCAGCCCCTGCGCGTAGGCGTCGAGCAGGAATGCGTTCAGGGCGTCGTAGAGCCCCTTGAGGCTGCCGCGGACGGCGGCGATGTCGATCCGCAGCTCCTCCGCGATCGCCTCCAGCAATTCGACCGGCGACAGCAGCGGGTTCAGCACGAGCGCGACGCGGACGTGCTCCGGAAGTTGCTCGAGCAGCAGTCGGCACAGCGTGGTCTTGCCCGTGCCGACCTCGCCGGTCAGCTGGACGAAGCCCCCGCCGCCGCCCTGCATGATCCCGTAATGCAGGTGCGCCAACGCGTCGCGGTGGCGTTCGCCCAGGTGGACGAAACGCGGGTCCGGCGTGATCGAGAACGGCGGTTCGGCAAGGCCGTAGTACTCGAGGAGCATTCAGAGGCACCGGGATCGGGCGTCTAGCCTGCCATGGAAGCTCGGCGGCGCGCACGGCATTGGCGCGTACGGGCCGTGTCCTGCACACTGGACCCATGCGATGCACGGCCCTTTTGATGCTGGCCTTGCTGGTGGCCGGCGCGAGCGCGGCCGCCGCGCCGCGCTTTGCCCTCGAGCCTGCCGAGCGCGCCTACCTCGACGCCAGGGGGCCGCTGCGTGTGTGCGTGGATCCTGCTTGGCCACCGCTCGAGGCCATCGATGCCTCCGGGCGCTACGTTGGCGTCGGTGCCGACGTGATGGCCTTGCTGACGGCCCGGGCCGGCATCGAAGTCCAGCTCGTATCCTCGTCGTCCTGGAGAGACTCCCTGGCCAAGGCGAGGGCGCGCGAGTGCGACGTACTGCCCATGGCGGCGCCAACGCCGGACCGTGAAGCCTGGCTCGATTTCACCGATCCGTACATGGACATTCCGGGCGTCATCGTCACCCGCGACGACGTTCACCACGTCACGGACCTCGTCCAGGTGCTCGACGAGCCGCTGGGGGCCCTGCGCGGCTTCTCCTCGGTGCAAACGCTGCGCGAGCAGTACCCGAGCATCCGGCTGGTCGAGGTCGACAGTTATCGCGAAGGTTTCGAGAAGGTGCAGGCCGGGGAGCTGTTCGGGATGCTCGGCAACATGGCCAGCGTCGGGTACGCGCTTCAGCAGGACGGCATTGTCGACCTGAAGATCGCTGGATGGACGGGAAACGTCACGCAGCCGAGCATTGCCACCCGCAGCGACGAGCCGCAGCTTGGCCGCATCTTCCAGCGCCTCGTCGCCTCGCTGCGCAGCGAGGACCTCCAGCCGATCCTCAACCGATGGCTGACCGTGCGCGTCGAACCGGGTTTCGACCAGCGCTGGTTCTGGCGCACCACGGTGCCGATCCTCCTGGGCCTGCTGGCCGCATTCGTATGGGCTGAGTCCTTGCGACGACTCAATGCCAAGCTCCGCCTCGCCAATGGCAAGCTCGCGGAGTCCAGTCGGCGTGATCCGCTGACCGGTCTCGGCAATCGCATCCATCTCGACGAGCAGTTTCCGGCGCGTCTTCAAACGTGCGTTCGCAACGGCCTTCCGGTCGTGATCGCGATGGTGGATATTGACCACTTCAAGCGCGTCAACGACGGCCACGGCCACCCGGTGGGCGACGGTGCGCTACGGGCCATCGCCGCCGAACTGCGTGCCGCCTTCCGCCGCGAGGACGACTTGCTCGTGCGCTACGGCGGGGAGGAGTTCGTGCTGTTGCTCGCCGGCGGCAGCATCGAGGAGGCGCTCGCCCGGTTGCAGGCGTTCCGCGAGCGCGTCGCCGGGATGACGATCGAGGCCGCCGGGGTGCCGCTGAACCTGACGGTGAGCATCGGCGTGCAGGCCGTACAGCCCCGCTTCGGGGACACGGCGGAGAAACTGCTGCAAGCCGCCGACGCCGCGCTCTACGTGGCCAAGGCGGAGGGCCGGAACCGGCTGGTCCGCGCCCCGATCGGGTGATGCGGATTCAAGGCTTCCGGCCGACGCCCCACAGCCCGAACACCGCGAGCAGCCCGCCGCCGGCGCCGAGCAGGATCGGCAGTCCCCACAGGCCCATGGTGCTGTCGGGCAGGGCCTCGCGGGTGCCGGGGTGGACGCGCAGCGCGAAGGCGTCGCCGACGCGGTAGCGGGCCTCGCTGACCGGCTCGTCGCGACCGCGCGACTGGCCTGCGCCGGCGCGCAGGCGGCGGGTGTCGTTGGCGAACGTGTACTCGACCACCGCGGTGAACTTCGTGCAGGCCCGGCGCGGCTTGCGGCCGCAGCGCGTGTTGCGCGATTCGATGTCGACGACGATGCCGCTGGCAGGTACCGCGGCGCGGACGAAGCTGGCGCGCTGAACGCCGACGATGGCGGAAAGGGCCAGCAGCGCGAGGGCGAACAGCATGAGGAGCGCCTTCATGGACGTTCCCCCTTGCCGAAGAGGCCCCGCACGGTCAGCGCCAGCCACGCCAGCAGCGTCGCGCCCAGCGCCACCTGCCACGCCGTCCCCGCCACGCCTTCCGCGGGCAGCGCCGGCGCCGCGACGGGGATGCTCCAGGCCAGCGTGCTGCGCAGGGCGCTCGGCAGGTCGGCCCAGGCCGCCGATTCGGCCAGCACGCCGCCGGCCACGTGGAAGCCGGCCAGCGCGAACGCGTAGACCGACAGCGCCAGCAGCGCCGCGGCCGCCAGCAGGTGCGGCCCGGCCGCCAGACGCCGCTCGACGAAGCCCTTCAGCAGGTCGTTGCCGGACACGAGGCGCAGCAGCCGAAGCAGCCGGGCCAGGCGCGCCACGATGGCGACGCCGCCGGCCAGCGGCAGCAGCGACAGCACGACGATGGCGGTGTCGAAGGTGTTCCAGCCGTCGCGGAAGAAGCCGGCCAGCGGTCTGCCGTGCGCGAGCATCCGCAGCGCGATCTCGATGACGAACCACGCCGTGGAGACCGCGAACAGACCTTCGAGCAGACTTTCGAAGGACTCGGCGACGCCGGGCAGGGCCTCCACGCCGAGCGCCACCGCGTTGATCGCGATCAGCGCGTGCGTGAAGGCGATGAAGCCGGGGTTGGCGACGAGGCGTCGCAGGCGCAGCGGCCCGTGGCCCGCGACCGCCGGGAGGGTGGGAGCGCTCGAGCCGGACGCCGGCCCTGTCGCGCCCCCGCGCCGTGTTCCACCGTGCTTGGCTCCGCCGCGCTTGGTCATCGCGCGCTTACTCGGCCAGCGTCAGCAGCGAGGCGTTGCCGCCCGCAGCCGTGGTGTTCACCGTGAGCGTGCGCTCGGTGGCGAACTTGGCGAGGTAGTGCGGCCCGCCGGCCTTCGGGCCCGTGCCGGACAGGCCTTCGCCGCCGAAGGGCTGCACGCCCACCACCGCGCCGATCTGGTTGCGGTTGACGTAGCAGTTGCCCACGCGCACGTGCTTCGCGATGTGGTCGATGGTGGCATCGATGCGCGAGTGGATGCCCAGCGTCAGGCCGAAGCCGGTGCCGTTGATGTCGTTGATCACGCCATCGAGGTTGTCGGCCTTCCAGCGCACCACGTGCAGGATAGGGCCGAACACCTCGCGGTCGAGCTGCGAGAGCGACTTCAGTTCGTACGCGCGCGGAGCGACGAAGCAGCCGTGCGCGACAGCCCCGGGCAGCGGCGCCATCTTGATCAGGCGGGCTTCCTTGTCCATGCGCGCGGCGTGCGCTTCGAGATTGCGCTTGGCGTCCTCGTCGATCACCGGGCCGACGTCGGTGCTGAGCAGGCCCGGGTCGCCGATCACGAGCTCGTCCATCGCGCCGGCGAGCATGTGCATCACCTTGTCGGCGATGTCGTCCTGCACGAACAGCACGCGCGCCGCCGAGCAGCGCTGGCCGGCGGAATCGAAGGCCGAGGCCACGGCGTCCTTCACCACCTGCTCGGGCAGCGAGGACGAATCGGCGATCAGCGCGTTCTGGCCGCCGGTCTCGGCGATCAGCGAGGCGATCGGCGCATTGCGTGCGGCCAGCGTGCGGTTGATGGCCCAGGCCGTCTCATTCGAGCCGGTGAAGGCCACGCCTGCCACGCGCGGGTCGCGGGTGAGGCCGGCACCGACGGTGGCGCCGTCGCCCGGCAGGAACTGCAGCACGTCCTCGGGGATGCCGGCTTCGTGCAGCAGCTTCGTCGCAGCGAAGGCGACGAGCGTCGTCTGCTCCGCAGGCTTTGCGATCACGCTGTTGCCAGCCGCCAACGCCGCCGCCACTTGCCCAAGATAAATAGCGAGCGGGAAGTTCCACGGGCTGATGCAGACGAACACGCCGCGGCCGTGCAGGGTGAGCTGGTTCGACTCGCCGGTCGGGCCGGGAAGCTTCACCGGCGCGAACAGTTCGCGCGCTTGGCAAGCGTAGTAGCGCAGGAAGTCGACTGCCTCGCGCACCTCGGCCACCGAGGCCGAGAGGCTCTTGCCGGCTTCCTTGACGCACATCGCCATGTACTCCGGCGTGCGCGCCTCGAGCAGGTCCGCCGCTTTCTCAAGGATGACCGCGCGGCTGGCGGCGGGCAGGGCGTCCCAGCCGGGCTGCGCCTTCACGCCGTTCGCCAGCGCCTGCTGCACGTTGGCCTCCGAGGCGGCGAGGTACTCGCCCACGCCTTCGCGGCGGTCGGCGGGATTGGTCACCTTCACGGTCGCGCCGAAGGCCGATGCGCCCGGCACCAGCGGCTGGGCCGACCAGGGCTTCACGGCGGCGTTGATCTTGGCGGCGAGGTCGCGCAGCTGCGCGTCGTTGGCGAGGTTGATGCCCATCGAATTGGTCCGGGGTTCGTTCTGCGAGCGGAAGAGGTCGCGCGGCTGCGGAATGTGCGGGTGCGGCTTGATGGTGTTGCGTTCCACCGTCGCCACCGGGTCGGCGACGAGGTCGGCGGCGCGGACGCGGCTGTCGGTGATGCGGTTGACGAAGCTGGAATTCGCGCCGTTCTCGAGCAGGCGGCGCACGAGGTAGGGCAGCAGGTCCTCGTGC
>JAJTHD010000226.1 GCA_021297925.1 Lysobacteraceae bacterium | reverse complement strand
GTGGAGGAGATCATCGCCGCCTTCGCCGGGCGTTTCGGCATTGCCACCTTCGCCGAGGTTCTGGCGCTGGCGAAGGCCGAAAGCGAGCGCCTCGGCCGCCCCATCGGCGTGTACCCGGAGACCAAGCACCCCACGTTCTTCCTGCACGAAGGCCGCCATCTCGACGGCACGCCGATCGCGCTCGACACCAGCGCGATGCTGGTCGACGCGCTCGTGGCCGCCGGGTTCGCCGACCCCGCACGGGTGTTCATCCAGAGCTTCGAGATCGACAACCTGCGGCGCCTGCGCCGCGAACTGCTGCCGCGCGCAGGCATCGAGGCCACGTTGGTCTTCCTCGTCGGCGACACGAGCGGGCGCAGCGATCCGGCCACGACCAATTTCGGCCAGCCCTACGACGTGGTCTGGCACGCGATGCGCGGCGACGACCTCGAGGCCCGGTACGGCGCGCTGGCCGGCGTGGTGCCGGGATTCGGCGCGCGGACGACCTACGGCGACCTCGTCACTCCCGCGGCGCTCGCGGCGCTGCGCCCCGAGGTCGACGCCCTGGGGCCGTGGATCGCCTCGCTGCTGCAAGCCGCGCCGGCGCCGCCCGCCGCCGCCGACCCGCGCCCCCGCCTCGGGCCCGGTCCCGCACCGTGGCTGGCGGAGGCGCGTCGGCTCGGCTTCGCGGTCCACGCCTACACGCTGCGCGCCGAGCCGGCCTACCGCTTCCTCGACGCCGAGGGCCGCGAGCAGTCGCCCGAGGCGCAGCTTCGGGACCTCGTCTCGGCCGGCGTGACCGGCGTCTTCGCCGACCAGCCGGCCCTCGCCGTGGCGGTGCGCGATGCGATGGCCCGAGAGGCGGACGCGTCGCGCTGAGTCCGCGTGCGGGCCGCTATCCTCGCGGCATGACGGTCCTCTCCGCCCTTCTGCCCCGCCTCGGCGCCGCGCCCCGCGCCCTCGTCCTCGGGTCCATGCCGGGCGTGGCGTCGCTGCGTGCCGGCCAGTACTACGCGCACCCGCGCAACGCCTTCTGGCCGCTGATGGCCGCGCTGTTCGGCGTGAGGATCGATGCGCCGTACGAGGCGCGGATCGAGGCCCTGAATGCCCGTGGCGTGGGGCTCTGGGACGTGCTGGCCGCCTGCGAGCGGCCCGGCAGCCTCGATGCCGCCATCGTGCCCGGCAGCGAGCGCCCGAACGACATCGCCGGCCTGGTCGCGGCAACGCCGGGCATCGCGGTACTTGCGCTCAACGGCGGCACCGCGGCGCGGCTCTTCGATCGCCATATCGCGCCGGGACTGGCTCGCCTCGGCCGTGGGCCGGCGGTCCTGCGCCTGCCGTCCACCAGCCCCGCGCACGCGGCGCTCGCGTTCGCCGCCAAGCGCAAGGCATGGCAGGCGCTCGCCGAGGCGCTGGAGACCGCCGCATGTGCCTGATCGCCGTCGCCGTCGACCGCCATCCGCGATGGCGCTTCGTGCTCGCGGGCAATCGCGACGAGTTCCACGCGCGGCCGACGGCGCCGGCGGGTCCGCTCGACGAGGCGGGAACCCGCTTCGGCGGCGTCGACCTCGTGGCGGGTGGCGGTTGGCTGCAGGTGGATGCGCGTGGCCGCGTCGCGGCGGTGACCAACGTCCGGCTCGGGCGACCGGAGAGCGCGCCGCGCTCGCGCGGCGATCTGGTCCGCGGCTTCGTCGAGGGACCGGACCCGGCCGGAGCGTACCTCGACGCCCTGGCGCCGCAGGCGTCGGCGTACGGCCGCTTCAACCTGCTGCTGTGGGACGGCACCCTGCACGTGGCCGGCAACCACCCGGCGCCGCACGGCCGGGCCTTGCCCACGCCCGCGCTGCACGCCCTCTCCAACGCGCAGCTCGATGCCCCGTGGCCGAAGGCCGAGGCACTGCGCGCGCGGTTCGAGGCGTGGTTGGCCACCGCCCCGGCCGCCGATCCGCGCGAGGACGAGACCCTGCTCACGCCGCTGTTCGCCGCGCTCGCCGATCCGGCCCGGGCGCCGGACGAGGCGCTGCCGTCGACCGGCGTGCCGCTGGACTGGGAGCGTCGGCTCTCGGCGGCCTTCATCGTCGGCGAGGACTACGGCACCCGCGCCAGCACGGTGCTGCTGGTCGGCGATGACGGGTTGTGGTTCGAGGAGCGCCGTTTCGCGCCCGGCGGCATCCCCGCCGGCCGGAGCGCGGCGTGGCTGCCGCGCCACAGGGGCGACTGATCCGCCGTCGACTCAGGGCGTCGTGCGCTCCAGCCGGTAGACCACGCGGTCGCGGATCGTGCCGAGTTGCACCGCGCGCCACCCCCCTGCGTCGGCGACCGCGGTGAAGCGCGCTTCGGCCCATGGGCGCATGACATAGACCCGCTGCTCGACGCCGCTCTCCTTTAGGTCGTCGACGAGCAGGTCGTCGAAATAGGAGTCGGACAGGGGGCGCGAGGCTGGATCGCCGTCGAAAACGACGCGCTGGATTGCTGCGCCGGTGTACAGGTGCAGGCTGTAGCGCGCGGCGTCCTCCACGAAGCAGACTTCCGTCGGTCGCGCTACGCCGAGTCGGGCCAGGCCTTCGGCCCAGATCCGTCCGTCCTTGTGCAGAGCGAGCTTGTCGCCGATCCGCGGAGGCAGCGCCTCCGCCACCTCCTGCTTGTAGGACGCCAGCACCTTGATGCCGATGACGAAGGCGGCGATCGCGGCGATGATGGCGGTCCGCGCCTTGCGGATCGGCATGTCCTGAAGGGCCCTGCCCATCAGCAGGGCGAGCGGGGCGAACAGCGGCAGCACGTAGAGCGGCAGCCGTGACTTCGCGAGCATGAAGACCACGAGCGCCACGCCGATCCAGCAGAGCAGGAGCCGCGTCGGTGCTTCCGCGTCCCGCCAGCGCAGGCCGATGCGACGCGCCGAGGCGAGCGCCCAGGGCCACCAGGGCAACAGCCCGAGCCCGAGCGTCAGGCCATAGACGTAGAGGCCGCCCCACCATTCGGGATGGCGGTCATGCGTCGCCGTCGCGATGCGCGCGACCACCTCGTAGCCGAGGAAGTAGCCCAGCAAGCCCTCGTGGCGTTGCACCACGATGCCGTACCAGGTGAAGCCCACCACCGCGAACAGCAGCAGTCCCAGCGGAGGGAACAGGCGCGGGCCGCCCGGTTGCAGGCGGTGGAACAGCAGGATGCCGGCCAAGCCCAGCAGGGCCGGCGGGCCCTTGGTCATGAAGGCGAGGCCGAAGGCGGCCCACATGCCCAGCACGAAGGCCGGCCGTGACTCGAAGCGGGCGATCGCGTAGCAGGCGAACGCGAGCGTGGTGGTGGCCGCCAGCAGGGTGTCGGTGGTGACGACATGCGCGGCCAGCAGCGGCACCGGCAGGGTCGCGTACACGAGCGCGGGCAGCCACGGGCGATGCGGCGCGAAGTGCCGGCCCATGCGAAGCAGCAGGGCGACCACCGCGAGGAAGGCCAGCGCGTTCGGAAGTCGCGCGGCCCACTCGTTCCATCCGAAGGCCGCGACGCTGGCGGCGATCGCCCAGTACGTCACCGGGGGCTTGGTGAAATGGAAGGTCTCGGGGTGGCGGTAGAGGCTGATGAAATCGCCCGAGTCGAGCATGGTCAGCGCGACGTTGGTGAAACGCCCCTCGTCCGGGTCCCACAACGATCGCGTGCCCTGGAACGCGAAGACCAGCACTGCGGCCAGCAGGAACACGAGCAGGGCGGGGCGGTGGTGCAGGGGCGTGGCAGTCACGGCGGGGCTCGGGCGGCGTGGGGCGCCAGTGTGCCAGCGCCATGGGGCAAAGAACGACGCCGCGGCTGAGGGCCGCGGCGTCCAATGGGGAAGTGGGAAAGACCGGCCGAGATCGTCGGGCCGGCTTGCCGGGGCGTCAGAACCGGAGGCCGGCCAGCAGGCTGTACTGCCAAGGATCGACGTTCGCGGTGCCGGCGTTGGCGCCGCCCGCGAACACCGTCGAGTCGAAGTTGATGTAGCGGGCTTCGCCGCGAACGAAGAAACGCTCATCGATCGCCAGGTCGGCGCCCAGCGTCGCGGTCACGCCATTGCTGTCGTCGATGCGGACCGGGACGCCGCGCAGGGCGCCAATGCCCGTCGCATCCGACAGGGAGGTCCAGTTCCAGCCGAGGCCGACGTAGGGGCTGACGTCGCTGTCGCCGCCGAGGAAGTGCCAGTTCACGCCGATGTTCACCGGGTGGTGCTTCAGGCGGACGACGTTGCCGAGACCACTCAGCGCGACCGTGTGCTTGAACGTCGTGGCAGCGGTGTCGACCGCGAACTCCCACGTGTCGTCGAGGTGGTACGAGGCGCCCACGACGACGCGGCTGCTGTTGTCGATCGAGGCAGTGGCGCCGGCGATCCTGCCGTTGTCGGACTTCGGGTTGAAGTTGGCGACGCCCGCGCGGACGCTGATGGACTGTGCGCCCGCGCTGCCGGCGGCGAACAGCGCGGCGGTGGCGAGGGCGAGGAGGGTGGTCTGGGTCATCTCGTTCTCCTGAAAGGGGGGGGGCGGCGGGTCCGGGCGACGTCGCCGGGTTGGGACATTCGCCGATCCCCGGTGCAGCGCGCGCCAAGGCGGCGTCGTCTTGTTGTGAACCCCGCCGCCCGTCACCCTCTGGCGGCGGTTCGCCGTCTCCCTGCGCCGTCCGCGCCGACGCCGCTCGCGATCGTCGCCGTGGATGCCGCTGAAAACGTATTCGGGCGCCGGGGATGGCGCCCTATCGGCGTGGAGGCCAGAATGAAGGTCTTGTTTGCGTCCCTCGGAGGGGACATGGCCGATATCCGCGACGCCAAGGTGCCCGACCTCGGCAACAGCAGCGACGTTCCCGTCATCGAAGTGCTCGTCGCCGTGGGCGACCGGGTCAAGAAGGACCAGGGCCTCGTCACGCTGGAATCCGACAAGGCCACGATGGAAGTGCCGGCGCCGTTCGCAGGCATCGTCCGCGAGATCACGGTGAAGCTCGGCGACGCGCTGAGCGAAGGCCATGTCGTTGCGCGCATCGAGGTGGAGGAGGGCGCAGGCGCACCGGCCCCGGCCGCCGCGCCGCCGGCGCCGGTGCCTGCGGCCAAGCCCGCGCCGGTACCGGTCGCGAGTCCTGCTCCCGTTGCCCCCGCGGCGCCGGTCGCCGAGCGTGCGCCGTCGCCCGTGGTCGCCACGACGCCGGCCCCCGCCCTGGCCAACACCCCGGGCGTCGACCCGGAGGCCCTGCCGCCGAGCACGCCGCCGATCGCCTTCACGGCCGAATCCCTGATGCCCGATCGCGTCCCCCACGCCTCGCCGGCCGTGCGCGTGTTCGCGCGCGAGCTCGGCGTCGACCTGTCGAAGGTCGCGGGCAGCGGTCGCGGCGGCCGCATCGCCAAGGAGGACGTGCAGGCCTTCGTCAAGAAGGTGATGAGCGAGGGCGTGCCGATGGCCGCGCCGGTGGCCGGTGGTGGCGGTGGCTTGAACCTGATCCCGTGGCCGAAGGTCGACTTCGCCAAGTTCGGTCCCGTCGAGACCCAGCCGCTGTCGCGCATCCAGAAGCTCTCGGGCCAGAACCTCGCCCGCAACTGGGCGATGATCCCGCACGTCACGCAGTTCGACGAAGCCGACATCACCGAGATGGAGGCCTTCCGCAAGCAGCTCGGCGAAGAGAGCAAGGACACGAAGCTCACGCCGCTGGTGTTCCTGATCAAGGCCGCTGTCGCCGCGCTGAAGGCCTTCCCGAAGTTCAACGCTTCGCTCGACGGCGACACCCTCGTGCTGAAGCGCTACTTCCACATCGGCATCGCGGTGGACACGCCGGACGGCCTCGTGGTGCCGGTGATCCGCGACTGCGACCAGAAGGGGCTTCTCGATCTCGCCCGTGAGTTGGGGGAGATCAGCAAGAAGGCGCGCGACAAGAAGCTCGGCCCCGCCGACATGCAGGGCGGCTGCTTCTCGATCAGCTCGCTGGGCGGCATCGGCGGCACGGCATTCACGCCGATCATCAACGCGCCGGAAGTGGCGATCCTCGGCGTGTCGCGCAGCAGCACCAAGCCGGTGTGGAACGGCAAGGACTTCGCCCCGCGCCTGATGCTGCCGCTGTCCCTGAGCTACGACCATCGCGTGATCGACGGCGCCGACGCCGCGCGATTCACCAGCGTCCTCGCGAAGTCGCTGGGCGACCTGCGCCGCCTGCTGCTCTGATGGGGGGCGTGCGGTGACGATGGCCTTGCCGCCCGGGTCCGACGCCGTTCCGGCGCGCGCCACGGTCGGCGCGCTGCAGTGGGCGCAGCGCCGCGTGTCCGGTTTCGAGGACTTCGCCGGCGAGTTCGCCGAGTGGGTGCGCGTGGCGGCCGATTACGGCGTCGAGCTGCTGGTGGTGCCCGAGCTGATCACTTGCCAGCTGCTCAGCGCCGAGGCCGCGCGGCTTAGGCCCGCCGAAGCGCTGGATCGCCTCTCCGCCCACACGCCGGCGTGGACGGCGCTGCTCGCCGCGCTGGCGAAGCAGCACCGGCTCACCCTCGTGGGCGGCACGCACCTGACGTGGATCGACGGCCGCCCGCGGAACGTCTGCTGGGTCGCCACGCCGGACGGCGCGCTGCAGCGCCGCGACAAGCTGCACATCACCCCGAGCGAGGCCGGCAGCTGGGCGGTCGAGGGGGGCGAGGCCCGCGACGTCGCGCCGGTCGACACGCCGGTCGGCAAGGTCGGTGTGCAGATCTGCTACGACAGCGAATTCCCCGAGCTGGGCCGCGTACAAGTCGACGCCGGCGCGTGGTTGTTCGCGGTTCCCTATTGCACTGATCTGCGCGGCGGCCACTTGCGCGTGCGCTACAGCGCGCAGGCGCGCGCCGTCGAGAACCAGGTCTACGTGGTCACCGCCGGCAACACCGGCTTCTGCCCCGGCGTGGCGAACTTCGACCAGCAATACGCCGAGTCGGCCGTGCTCACGCCCTGCGATGACGCCATCAGCGCCTTCGCCGCCGACGGCGTGGCGAAGGCCGCGACGCCGAACGTCGCCCAGCTGCTGGTCGCCGAACTCGACGGCGCCGCGCTGGTGCGCGCCCGCGAGCGCGGCAGCGTCCGCAACCTCATCGACCGCCGTCCCGATCTTTATGCCGCCCTGCGCGGCGCCTGATTCAAGAGAGAACACGCATGGCCAGCATTGACGTCAAGGTTCCCGACATCGGCGGCAGCGCCGGTATTCCCGTCATCGAGCTGCTGGTGAAGCCCGGCGACACGGTGAAGAAGGACCAGGGCCTTGTCACCCTCGAAAGCGACAAGGCGACGATGGAGGTGCCGTCGCCGGCCGCCGGCGTGATCACGGCGCTCAAGGTGAAGCTCGGCGACGAGGTCTCCGAAGGCCACGTGATCGCCACGCTCGAGGTCGCCGAGGCCGGTGCCGCCACCGCGCCTGCCGCGGCGCCGAAGCCCGCCGCGCCTGCACCGGCACCGGTCGCCGCTGCACCGGCTCCGAAGGCCGCGGCCAGCGACGGCAAGGCCGCCGACCACCGCTGCCAGCTCGTCGTGATCGGCGCGGGCCCGGGCGGCTACACCGCCGCCTTCCGCGCCGCCGACCTCGGCCTCGACGTGGTGCTGGTCGAGCGCTACCCGACCCTCGGTGGCGTCTGCCTCAACGTCGGCTGCATTCCGTCGAAGGCCCTGCTGCACACCGCCGCCGTGATCCAGGAAGCGAAGCACATGGACGCCGTGGGCGTCAGCTTCGGCGCGCCGAGCATCGACGTCGACAAGCTGCGCGGCTACAAGGAGAAGGTGATCGGCACGCTCACCAAGGGCCTCGCCGGCATGGCCAAGCAGCGCAAGGTGCGCGTGCTGCAGGGCACCGCCACCTTCGTCTCGCCGAACGAGCTCGATGTCGCTGGCGCCGACGGCACGCAGCGCCTCGCCTTCGAGAAGGCGATCATCGCGGCCGGTTCGCAGCCGGTGAAGCTGCCGGGCTTCCCCTGGGGCGACCCGCGCGTGATGGATTCCACCGACGCGCTGCAGCTCGCCGACATCCCGAAGCAGCTGCTCGTCGTCGGCGGCGGCATCATCGGCCTTGAGATGGCCTGCGTTTACGCCGGCCTCGGGAGTGCGGTCACGGTCGTGGAACTCGGGCCGCAGCTGATGCCGGGCGCCGACCTCGACCTCGTCAAGCCGCTGGCCGACCTGCTCAAGAGCCGCGGCGTGGCCGTGCACCTCAACACCAAAGTGCCGGAGGTCGTGGCGAAGCCCGACGGCCTGCACGCGCGCTTCGAGGGCGAGAAGTCGCCGAGCAGCGCCGTGTTCGATCGCGTGCTGGTCTCGGTGGGCCGCAGCCCGAACGGCGGCAAGCTCGCCGCGGAGAAGGCCGGCGTGCAGGTGACCGAGCGCGGCTTCATTCCGGTCGACCGCCAGATGCGCACCAACGTGCCGCACATCTTCGCCATCGGCGATCTCGTCGGGCAGCCGATGCTCGCGCACAAGGCCACGCACGAGGGCAAGCTCGCGGCCGAAGTCGCCGCGGGCGAGAAGCGCGAGTGGGTCGCGCGCGTGATTCCGTCGGTGGCCTACACCGACCCGGAAGTGGCGTGGGTCGGCGTCACCGAAACCGAAGCAAAGGCAAAAGGCCTCGCGCTCGCGGTCGGCAAGTTCCCGTGGGCGGCCTCGGGCCGCGCCATCGGCAACGGCCGCACCGAGGGCTTCACCAAGCTGATCCTCGATGCCGACACGCACCGCGTCATCGGCGGCGGCATCGTCGGCACCAACGCGGGCGACCTGATCGGCGAGGTGGCCCTGGCCATCGAGATGGGCGCGGAAGTGGGTGACATCGGCCACACCATCCACCCGCACCCGACGCTGATCGAAACGGTGGCGATGGCGGCGGAAGTGGCCGAAGGCACCATCACCGACCTCTACATCCCGAAGAAGAAGTAAGCGGCGCGCGACCTCGTCGCCGCGCCCGCCGAGGTGACGCCCATGGAATTCCTCTACCTCCTCGGCGGCATGATCGCGCTGCTGCTGGGCACGGACACCGCCACCAAGGGCCTCTCCGGGCTCGTGCAGCAGGCCGGCGCTTCGGCACTCACCGCCGGGCTGGTACTGGTCGGCGTGGGTTACGCGCTGCCCGGCCTTGCGCTCGTGGCAGGGGCGCTGGCTTGGCAGGGCCTGCCCGTCGCCGCCGCCGCTGCGCACGGCGCGATGCTCGGCACCTTGGGGCTCGGTGCCGCGGGGCTGCTGATCAGCACCGGCCTCGTGCTGCGCGTGCGGCCGTGGCGGATGCTCGACGGCGACAAGGCGCAGGCCGAACTCGCCCAGTTCGCCGCCAGCCGCGAGGGCTGGGGCCGCAATGCGTTCCGTCTCCTGCTCGGTGCGGCCCTGCTGGTGGCCGGCGCGCGCGGCGTGCTGGCGGGCGCGCCCTTCTTCGTCCTCATTCCCGGCGTCGATGCGCCGGGCACACTGGTCGTCTCGGCGGTGGTCGGCATCGGCGCGGCGGTGGCGATCGTCGCCACGTTCAACGCGCGCTTCGGCGATGCCGCGGCAGCGTTCGCCGCGATCCTCGGCGGCGGCGCGCTGCTCGTGCTCGTCGCGACCGTCACCGCGTTCCTCGTCGCAGGGCCCGCGCCGGGCTTGTCCCTGCTCGCGCACCCGCTGCCGCAGGGGGTGGTGCTCGTTGGCCTGCTCGCGGTCGCCGCCGTGCCGGCCAGGCCGCTCGGTCGCGGCCTTGGCCTTTCCATCTTCGCGGCCACGCTGGTCCTCGTGGCCGCCGTCGTCCGTTTCGGCGCCTGATCGCCGATGGCTTCAGCGGAACACCGCGTAGCAGACCGCGCACACCACGACGACGCCGAGCACGTCCATCGCCGCGCCCTCGCGCAGCATGCGCTGCGCCGGCACCTGGCCCGAGCCGTAGGCGATCGCGTTCGGCGCGGTCGCGACCGGCAGCATGAAACCGATGCTGGCGGCCATCACCGCGGGGACCATCAGCAGCGCGGGATCGACGCCCACCGCCGTCGCCGCCGCGGCCATGATCGGCATCAGCAATACGGCGGTCGCGGTGTTGCTCGCGATCTCCGAGAGCAGGACCACGCCTCCCACCAGCAACACCAGCATCAGGGCGAGGGGCAGGGCCGACAGGCCCTGCAGATGCTGCGCGATCGCCGCGGACAGTCCCGAGCTCTGGAAGGCCATCGAGAGCGCGATGCCGCCGCCGAACAACAGCAGCACGCCCCAAGGCAGGCGTTCCGCGTCGCGCCAGTCGAGCACCCGCCGGCCCTTGCCGTCGCCGACCAGCAGCATCGCGAGCGCGCCGAGAAGGGCCACGCTCGCGTCGGTGGCCGCCGGCAGGCCGAGCCACGCGCTCCAGCCGCCGAAGGGCACTTCGCGCAACACCCAGGCCAGCGCCGTGAGGGCGAACACGGCCAGCACCCGGCGTTCCGCCGGACGCCACGCCGGCAGCGTCGGCAGCACCGCGGCGGGGCTTCCTCCCAGGCTTCGACCCAGCCAAAGCGCCATCGCCGGCACCATCAGCACGACGACCGGCACGCCGATGGCCATCCATTCCAGGAACCCGAAGGGCTGCCCCGTCGTTTCCTCGTACACCGACATGAACACGAGGTTGGGCGGCGTCCCGATCGGCGTCCCCAGCCCGCCGACGCTGGCCGCGTAAGCGATGCCGAGCACCAGCGGTGCGGCGAGGCGGGCATCCTGGTAGTCGGCCAGGACGGCGAGGGCGACCGGCAGCAGCAGCAGGGTGGTCGCCGCGTTCGAGATCCACATCGACAGCAGCGCGGCGGCGATCATGAAGCCCCACAGCACCGCCCGGCCGCTGCCGCCACCGACCGCGCGCACCATGCCGAGCGCCAGCCGGCGGTGGGCGCCGCTGCGCTCGACGCCGAGCGACAGCACGAAGCCTCCGAGCAGCAGCAGGATGAGCTCGTTGCCGTAACTCTGCGCCACCTGCTGCGGCGTGAGGATGCCGGCCATCGGCAGCAGTGCCAGCGGCAGCAGCGCCGTCACCGAGGGCGAGACCGGCTCGAGGATCCACCAACCGGCACACCACACGGTCAGCCCGGCCGTCAGGGCCAGCGCGGGGGCCGATCCGGTCGTCCACAAGGCGAGGGCGACCGCGGTGGCGATCAGGGGGATCACCCAGAGCGCCCAAGCGCGGCGAGGCGGTTCGTCGAGATCCATCGGCGGTCCACGGGAACGGAAGGCGGCGAGCATAGGCGATCGACGGGGTGCCGCCGTCCCGTCCACGTATCCTGCCCCCATGCCCCCGATCTTGATCCTCGGGCTCACCGGCCAGGTCGGCGACGCCCTTGACACCACCGCCTTGCCGGCACCGGCCATCGCACTGTCCCGGCAGGCGGACCCCGGGCCGCGCCCCGGTGTCGCCTGGGCGCGCGCGGATCTGGTCGATTACCAGGGGGGCGGACCGTTCGATGCGGTCCTGTCCTTCGGCCCCCTCGACGCGCTGGCGAGTGCGCTCTCGGAGGGACGGCTGCGGGCTCGCCATGTCGTCGCGCTTTCCTCGACCAGCCGATGGACCAAGAGCGGTTCGCCGGACGTCCGCGAGCGCGCTCTGGCGGCGCGCCTGGCGGACGCCGAGCGGATGGTCGAGGGCCTCCAGGCGAGGTCCGGCGGTTTCGCGACCCTGCTTCGCCCGACCCTCGTCTGGGGGGCAGGGCGCGACGCCACGGTGAGCCGGGTCGCCGGCTGGGCGCGCCGCTGGCCGCTGCTGGCCCTTCCCGTCACTGCCCCGGGGCGCCGTCAGCCCGTCCATGTCGGCGACCTCGCCGCCGTGGCCCTGCGGGCGCTCTCGCTCGGCAGGGGCGCGTCGGGAGCCCATGACCTGCCCGGTGGGGAGGCTCTCGCCTTCGGCCTCATGTTGCGTCGCAGCGTGGCCGCCGCTGCTCCGGCGTGCCGCGTTCTGCCGCTGCCGTGGCGGCCCCTGGCGGCCCTCGGCCGAGGGCTGGGGTCGGGGGCCCTTGCGCGCCTCGGCGAGGACCTCGTGTTCGATGCCGGCCCGGCCCGGGACACCCTGGGGTGGGCCCCCCGGGGCTTCGCCCCCGGGGCCCATGAGCTCGTCCGCCCCGGGGCCCCGCCGGCATGACGCGGCGCAGCAGCCTGCAATCGCCATACGGGGGAGCATTGCCTTCCGTCGTAACGGACTCTTAAGATGGCTTGAACCGCCGGTTTGGAGCTTTGGCTCCAGTCGCGGTACCGGAGACCCAACCGCGTCATTCCGCCGTCGCGACCGACGGCATCCGATCCGACCCACGATCCGTACCGAGGAAGCCCTGATGAAGTCCATCCAATCCCTGCGCGGCGGCATCGCCCTCGCGCCGCTGGCGGCGGCCGTCGGCCTCGCCCTCCTCGCCCCCAAGGCCCAGGCCTTCGAATTCGGCAGCGGCGATTTCACCGGCAGCGTCGACACGACCGTGTCGTACGGCTACTCCTGGCGCACGGAGAAGCGGGATCCGAAACTGATCGGCAAGGCCGCGTTCAACCCGCTGCTCTGCGCGCAGAACCAGGCCGTCCCGGGCGTCACCATCCCGCCGCCGTCGCCGACGAACCCCTTCCCGGCCTGCTCGGGCGGCTTCCCGGGCTCGGCCGCGCAGCTCGCCGCGCCGGGCCGCTTCTCGGTCAACCGCGACGACGGCAACCTCAAGTACGACAAGGGCGACGCCATCGCCAACACCTTCAAGATCACGTCCGAGATGAAGCTCGGCTGGCGTGATTGGGGCGCGTTCGCCCGCGCCACCTACTTCTACGATTTCGAGAACGCCGACCGCGCCGACCTCACGCGCGAGGCCAAGGACCGCATCGGCAAGCGCTTCCGCCTGCTCGACGCGTTCGTGTTCCGCGACTTCAACGTCGGCGAGCAGAACGGCACCGTCCGCCTCGGCCGCCAGGTGATCAGCTGGGGCGAGAGCACCTTCATCCAGAACGGCATCAACGTGGTGAACCCGGTCGACCTCTCGGCGCTGCGCGTCGCCGGTGCCGAGCTCAAGGAGGCCTTCCTCCCGGTCGACTCGCTGTGGGGCTCGTTCAACGTCACCGAGAACATCGCGGTCGAGGGCTTCTACCTGTTCGAGTTCGAGGAGATCGAAGTCGACGCTGCGGGCACGTACTTCAGCTCGAACGACTTCGCCACGCCGGGCGGGACCTACGTCATGCTCGGCTTCGGCACCGTGCCGCAGCCGGTCAACAACCCCGAGCGCTTCTTCGCCACCTGCTTCGGCGGCCCGGCCGGCTTCCTCAACACCGACTTGAACATCCCCGGCCTGCCGGCCGGCGTGACCAACGCCACCATCGCCAGCATCGGCTGCGGCGGCGCCGTCGCCCGCCTGCCGAACCGCAACGCCAAGGACGAGGGCCAGTACGGTGGCGCCATCCGCTGGTACGCCGAAGGCCTGAACGAGACCGAGTTCGGCTTCTACTTCATGAACTACCACAGCCGCCTGCCGCTGCTGTCCGGCCGCGCGGTGACCGGCACGTCGGCCAATACCGGCCGCTTCTTCGTCGAGTACCCCGAGGACATCCAGCTGTACGGCCTGTCCTGGAACACCAACCTGCCCGGCGGCATCGCGTGGCAGGGCGAGGTCAGCTACCGCCCGAACGCGCCGTTCCAGGTCGACGACGTCGAGCTCCTGTTCGCGGCGCTGACCCCGCTCAATTCGCTGATCCCGGTCCCGGGCCTGCGCTTCAACAGCCAGCTCGGCACCGCCGCGTTCGGCCAGGAGATCCGCGGCTGGCGCGAGCACGAGATGACCCAGGTGCAGATGACCTTCACCAAGGTCTTCAGCCAGGTGCTCGGTGCCGACCAGATCGCCACGGTGGCGGAAGTGGGCTGGACGCAGGTCGACCTGCCCAGCCAGAGCGTCCTGCGCTACGAGGGCGAGGGCACGGACACCAGCGGCGGCTGCTCGGTCGCCGACCTCGTCGCCGCGCCGATCGGCTCGGTGGCCAACCCGGCCTTCCTCGGTTGCGCCCGCAACCCGCAGACCCTGCGCGGCGGTTTCCCGACCGACTTCTCGTGGGGCTACCGCCTCGCCGTGCGCGCCGACTACAACAGCTTCCTCGGCACCGCGTTCACCTTCTCGCCGCGCGTGGCGTTCAACCATGACGTCGACGGCATCTCGCCGAACCCGGGCGGCAACTTCCTCGAAGGCCGCAAGTCGCTGACCCTCGGTGCCGAGTTCAACTACCTCAACGACTGGATCTTCGACTTGGCGTGGACGAAGTTCTCGGGCGGCGAGCCTTACAACCAGATCGCCGACCGCGACTTCGCCTCGGCCAGCGTCCGCTACTCGTTCTGATCAGAAGCTCCTGGGAGGGAACTGAATGAACACCATCCAAAAGGCCGCGTTCGTGGCCTCCATCGGCGCGCTGGCCCTGTCGGCCAGCGTCGCCCACGCCGCGGTCGACGCGGCGAAGGCCGCCGCACTGGGCCAGACGCTGACGCCGGTCGGCGCCGAGAAGGCCGGCACCGCCGCCGGCACCATCCCGGCGTGGGCCGCCGGCATCACCCGTCCGCCGGCGAACTACCGCACCGGGATGTTCCACCCGGATCCCTTCGCGGCCGACCGCCCGAAGTTCCAGATCACCCGCGCCAACGTCGCCCAGTACGGAGACAACCTGACGGCGGGCCAGAAGGCCCTGTTCCAGCGCTATCCGACCTTCCGGATGGACGTGTACCCGACCCGCCGTTCGGCTTCGTTCCCGCAGCGCACCTATGACTTCACGCGCCGCAATGCGACGAACTGCCGCCTCGTGGCCGACGGCGAGGGCGTGCAGAACTGCGCCGAGGGCTTCCCGTTCCCGGTCCCGCAGAACGCCTACGAGCTGATCTGGAACCACAAGCTCAAGTACAAGGGCGTCTCGGGTCGCCGCTGGGCCAACCGCGTCGCGCCGACACCGGGCGGCCAGTACACGATGATCCGTCTGCAGGAACGTCTGCTCGGTCTCTACTACAAGCCGGGCAATACGTCGGAGAACATCAACAACATCCTCGTTTACTTCCTCCAGGACGTGCTCGGCCCGGCGCGCCTCGCCGGCCAGGTCCTGCTGGTGCACGAGACACTCAACTCGAAGGCCGCACCCCGCCAGGCGTGGATCTACAACCCGGGCCAGCGCCGCGTCCGCCGCGCCCCGAACGTCGCCTATGACAACCCGGCCACCGCGTCGGACGGCCTGTCGACCAACGACATGACCGACATGTTCAACGGCGCGATGGACCGCTTCACGTGGACGACCGTCGGCAAGAAGGAGATGTACGTCCCGTACAACTCCTACAAGGCCCACAGCAACAACACGAAGATTGCCGATCTCGTGCGCCCGGGTCACCTCAATCCCGACTACATGCGCTACGAGCTGCACCGCGTGTGGGTCGTCGAGGCGAAGCTGAAGGCCGGCCAGCGCCACATCAACAGCCGCCGTACCTTCTACCTCGACGAGGACAGCTACCAGATCCTCGCGATCGACCACTACGACGGCCAGGGTGCGATCTGGCGCGTGTCGGAGGCCCCGTCGATCAACTACTACGAGGTGCCGACCTTCTGGTCGACCATCGAGGCGCACTACGATCTGAAGTCGGGCCGCTACTTGGCCGGCCTCCTCGACAACGAAGAGGACAAGCCCTACGACTTCGGCTACCAAGCCACTCCGGCGGATTTCTCGCCGCAGAACCTGCGCGCCGCAGGCGTCCGTTGATCCAGCCCCGCGCCGCGCCGGCTTCCGACGTGGCGCGACATCCTGCGGGCAGCGCTCCTTGGCGCTGCCCGCTTTTTTTCCAGAGGCTTCCATGACCCCCGTTTCCCACCGCGCCCGCAGGGTGCTGGCCACGGCGGTGCTGGCCGCAGTGGCCGCCCTCCCGGCGGCCCGTGCCGCCGAGCCGCCCGCCGACGATCCGGCCGTGCAGCCGTCCGAGCTACTGCCCCTCTCCACGCAGACCCTGCTGCTCGATGCCGTCCGCACCAGCGCCGGCGTCTTCGCGGTCGGCGAGCGAGGCATCGCGCTGCGGCGCGGCGACAGTGGGCAGTGGGCGCAGCTCCCGACCCCGACCCGCGTCACGCTCACCGCGGTGGCCGCTGCGGACGGCGAGCTGTGGGTGGCGGGGCACGACGGCGTCATCCTCCGCTCGAGCGACAACGGGGACAGCTGGACGCGGCAGCGAGTCGATGTCTGGAGCCCGCAAAGCACGGAGCCGTCGCAGGGCGCGCCAATCCTCGACCTGCTGTTCATCGGTGCCGAAAAGGGCTACGCGGTGGGTGCTTTCAGCACCCTGCTGCGCACGAACGACGGCGGTCGCACCTGGGTGCGACTGTCGCTGAAGGGCGAGACGCCGGCCGCGGAGGCCGGGGTGGTGCCAGAGCCAGACGCAGAGCCGGACGCCGGGGACACCGCGGCCTCCTTCGACGACGGGGCCGTTCTCGGCGCCGAGGACCTCGAGCTCGCCGACGAGACCGACCCGCACCTCAATGCGATCGCGCGCGACCCCGCCGGCACGCTCTACATCGCCGGCGAGCGCGGGGCCATGTTCCGTTCCCGCGACGACGGGTCGACCTGGCAGCGCCTGTCCTTCCCCTACGAAGGCTCGATGTTCGGCATCGTCACCTGGGACGCGGGCCACGTAATGGCCTTCGGCCTGCGCGGCAACGTGTTCGAGTCCACCGACGGTGGCGACACCTGGAGCCGTCTCGACACCGGGGCGGAAGTCACGCTGATGGGCGGCAGCGCGCTGCCCGGCGGCGGCGTCGTCATCGTCGGCAACGAGGGCGTGATCCTCGAGCGCAAGGACGGCGCCTCCCCGCTGGAGCGCCGCGAGCACCAGAACGCGCGCGGCGAAACCCCGGTGCTGTCGGGCGCGATCCCCGACGCCGACGGCACCCTCATCCTGATCGGCGACAAGGGAGTGGACCGCGATGGCCATGGGTAATTCCGGATCGGGCGACACCGCCTTCCACCGCGCGCTCGAGCGGATCGTCTTCGGCCACCGGGCGATCGTCTTGGTGCTGTTCGCGCTGGTCACGCTGGCGATGGGCTTCTTCGCCAGCCAGCTGCGCGTCGATGCGGGCTTCATGAAGCAGATCCCGCGCGACCATCCCTACATGGCCACCTTCACGGAGTACATGGCCGAGTTCGGCGGCGCGAACCGCGTGCTCGTCGCGCTGGTCGCCAAGGACGGGGACATCTTCGACCAGGCCTACATGGCCAGGCTCGAGGGCCTCACCAAGGACGTGATGGCCATGGACGCGACCGACGATGCGCGCGTGCGGTCCCTGTTCACGCCGAACACCCGCTTTGTCGAGGTCGTCGAGGACGGTTTCTCCGGCGGCAACGTCATCCCGGACACCTTCACCCCTTCGGTCGAGGGCTTCCAGGCCGCGCCGCAGGACTTCGAGAGGATCCGCAGCAACGTCGTCAAGGCCAACATCCTTGGCCGCCTCGTCGCCCGCGACTGGTCGGCGACCATGGTGTGGGCCGAACTGATCCCCGAGGACCAAGCGCCGGGCGGCAAGCTCGACTACCAGGCCATCGGCGACCAGCTCGAGGCGATCCGCGCCAAGTACGAGGACGAGAACTACTCGGTCCACATCATCGGCTTCGCCAAGATGGTGGACGACATCGCCGACGGCGCGCGTTCGGTGATCACGTTCTTCGCGATCACGATCCTGTTCACCTGGCTTCTGCTCTACATCTACTCGACCTCGGTGAAGCTGGCGACGCTGACCGTCTTCGCCTCCTTCGTCGCCGTGGTCTGGATGCTCGGCACGCTGCGCCTGCTGGGCTACGGCATCGACCCGATGAACATGCTGACGCCGTTCCTGATCTTCGCGATCGCGGTGAGCCACGGCGAACAGATGATCAACCGATTCCGCGGTGAGATCTTCTTCGGCGGCATGGAGGACGGTACGGTAGAAGAGCTGCGCCAGCGCCACGGCATCCCGCCGCTGGAGGCCGCGAAGGCCAGCTTCCGCATGTTGCTCGTGCCCGGCACGGTGGCGCTGCTGGCCGGCTGCATCGGCTTCGCGACCATCATGCTGATCAACATCCAGATGGTGCGCGAGCTCGCGATCACCGCCACCGCGGGCGTGGCGCTCACCATCCTGACCAACCTGATCCTCCTGCCCGTGCTGCTGAGCTACACCACGCTGCGCAACATGGAGAAGAAGCGCGAGTTCCGCCTGCGCCAGCTCACCCAGTTCGACAAGGTCTGGGCCCTGCTGTCCCGCTTCTCGAAGCCGGGGGCCGCCGCGTTCATCGTCTTGGCCGGCCTCGCGATGTGGTACCTCGCGGAGCGCCAGGGCGACAAGGTGATGATCGGCGACGCGCAGTCGGGCGTGGCAGAGCTCCGGCCCGAGTCCCGCTTCAACCGGGACGCCGAACTGATCACCAGCCGCTTCGCGTTGGGCATCGACACCATCAACGTCATCGTCGAGACCAGCCCGGACGCCTGCACGAACTACCGCGTCATGGAGGTCATCGACCGCCTCTCGTGGCACCTCGCCAACGTCGAGGGCGTGCAGCAGGTGATCAGCCTGCCGATGGCCGCCAAGATCGCGAATGCCGGCTGGAACGAGGGCAACGTGCGTTGGCGCGAGCTGCCGCGCGTGCCGGACAACCTGCGCACCGCGACCCAGAGCTTCGAGACCGACACCGGCCTGCTCAACAACGACTGCTCGGTGATGCCGGTCACGGTGTTCCTCGCCGACCACAAGTCGACGACCATCGACCGCGTCGTCAACGCGATCAAGGACTTCCGGGAGGCCGAGGCCGGCAATGTCGCGTCGCTGCGCACGGTGATGGGCATTTCCGACGGGCAGCCGCTGCCGGACGTGGACGCCACCGGCGTCCGCGAGCGCCTCGCGCAGCTGCACATGGAGGCGATGGCCGATCCGGCGGCCGCGCCGCTGAATGTCGTCAATCCCCGCATCGGCACCGGCAACGTCGGCGTGATGGCGGCGATCAACGACGAGGTTCGCGAGCAGGAGCACATCATGCTGTGGCTGCTGTACGCCGCGGTGTTTGTGATGTGCCTGCTGAGCTTCAAGAACCCCCTCGCCGCCGCC
>JAJTHD010000019.1 GCA_021297925.1 Lysobacteraceae bacterium | reverse complement strand
GGCGGCGGCGGGGGCGGCGGACTCAGTCGCGCCACGAGCGTCGGCAGCCAGGGCAGGATCCGTCCAGGACAGCTGTTGCTCGTATGGCCCGGCCATTCCTTGTGCCCGCGGATGTTGTTGCGGGTTCGCGGGATGCCGTAGCGGTTGACCACCCAGCGGCTGATCTCGGTCAGCGCGTCGAGCTGCAACTGCCGCGGCGAGGTGTCGGTGAAGGTACCGACCACGCTGATGCCGACGTTGTTGGTGTTCCAGTCGCCGACATGCGCACCGGTGGCATCGGGGTCGCGCCCCTCGTAGACCTTGCCATCGATGCCCACCGTGAAGTGGTAGCCGAAGTCGCACCAGCCACGGGTATCGATGTGGTAGGCCTGCATCTGCCGCATGCGTGCCGCCGGGCTGAAGCTGTCGTTGTTCGGCGTGGCGGTGTGGTGGACGGTCAGGAACTGCGGGCGGTGCGCGCTGCCGCAGCGGCCGGTGTTGCGCGCCCCCCACTGGGCCCGCGAGACCACGCCCGGCGGCAGGGCGGCCGCGGTGGACGATGCGCCCGCCTTGACCTCGAGAAGAGTCGACCGGGGCAACTCGCGCGCCAAGGGCACCCCCGCCGGTCGCCGCTCGTAGAGGGGTTCCAGCTGGGCGAAACCCACCGTCGCGCCATTGCGTGACAGCCGGGCCCGCCGCATGGGCTCGTCGAACTGGAGGCGGGCCACGTGCGCACGTCCCTCCGACCATGTCACCTCGACCGGCCGGGGCACGGTCCACAGGCCCTTCAGGTTCTGCGCCTGCCAGGTCAGGCGTCCGACGCCCTCGCCATCGAGCAGCAGGCCGACGCCCCACATCGGCAAGCCCTCGTCGGATTCGACGAGGCCACCGTCGGCGAAGAATGCCTCGACACCGGCGCCCGATACGGAGATCTCGTCCGGCTCGACGTGCCAAGGCGTCTCGGCCAGCCGCACGACGTCCGGCGGCGCCGGTGGCGATGCTGCGGCGCTGACGCCCATGGGGAGGGCCACGGCCAGCACGGCATGGAGACCGGCGAGCCAGAAACGGGGCGCAAGCCCCGGGATTGGACGGCGCATACGGTGTTCCCCCTGCGGATCGACGGGATCCGGCAGGCGGAATCTAGACCGACTAGAGCAAAGACTCTTATGACAGGGAGCGATCAGCTCATACCGCCACCGCCCCGGAGGAGGAGGCGCACGAAACGATCACTCGGCGGAGTGCAGTGCCACGGCACCGGCCCGCAGTTCGGCATACACCGGATCGGTGTCCGGCCTCTCGCCGTGCCAGACGTGGAAGGCCTCGGCGGCCTGCTCGACGAGCATGCCGAGGCCGTCCAGCGCCGTCTCGCATCCCACGGACCGCGCCCAGCTGAGGAAGGCGATGGCCGCTTCGCCGTAGCTGAGGTCGACGGCGAGCGTGCGCTGCGACGCCAGCGACGAGGGCAGGGCCATGCTGCTGGTGGTGCGACCGGCGGAGGTGGCGTTGACGATCATGTCGAACACGCCCAGGTTCGGCAGGTCGTGCCAGTAGCGGGTGTGCACGCAGCCGGGTTCGCCGAGAAGGTCGTACAGCGCGTCGGCGCGCTCCGGCGTGCGATTGACGATCCACAACGATTCGATGCCGGCATCCAGCAGCGCGGGGGCGACGCCATGCGCCGCGCCGCCGGCGCCGAGCATGAGCACCTTGCGGGCGCGCAGGTCGATGCGGTGGCGCTCGGTCAGGTCGTGCACGAGGCCGATGCCGTCGGTGTTGTCGCCGTGCCAGCCGCCGGCGCCGGGCACGAGGGTGTTCACCACGCCGCAGCGCCGCGCCCGCGGCGACAGCGTGGCGCACAGCGCCCGGGCGGCCTCCTTGTGCGGCAGCGTGACGTTCAGGCCCGCGCCGCCCTCGGCGCCGAACGCGGCCACGGCAGACGGGAAGGCCTCGGGCGTCGCGTCGATCAGGCCGTACTGCAAGGCGATGCCGAGCTGCTCGCCGAACGCCGCATGGATGCGGGGCGACAGCGAGTGGGCGACGGGATGGCCGATCAGGGCGTAGCGCGCGGTCATGGCGGACTCCTTCCGTCCGGGGGATGGACTCAACCCTCGCGCAACCAGCGCGCGGCGTCCAGCGCGTGGTAGCTGAGGATGGCGTCGGCGCCGGCGCGCTTGAAGGCCAGCAGGGCCTCGAGTGCGCAGGCGCGCTCGTCGAGCCAGCCGTTGGCGGCCGCGGCCTTCAACATCGCGTACTCGCCGCTGACCTGGTAGGCGAAGGTCGGCACGCCGAAGCGCTCCTTCACCCGGCGGACGATGTCGAGGTAGGGCAGGCCCGGCTTGACCATCACCATGTCGGCGCCCTCCTCGAGGTCGAGCGCGACCTCGCGGATCGCCTCGTCGCCGTTGGCCGGGTCCATCTGGTAGGTGTGCTTGCCGCCCTTGCCGAGGTTGCCGGCGCTGCCCACCGCGTCGCGGAACGGGCCGTAGAAGGCGCTGGCGTACTTGGCCGAGTAGGCGAGGATGCGGACGTGGACGTGGCCGGCCGCCTCCAGCGCGTCGCGGATCGCGCCGACGCGGCCGTCCATCATGTCGCTGGGCGCGACGATGTCGGCACCGGCCTCGGCATGGCTCAGGGCCTGCTTCACCAGGGCCTCGACAGTGGCGTCGTTGACGACGTAGCCGCTGTCGTCGACCAGGCCGTCCTGACCATGCGTGGTGAACGGGTCGAGCGCGACGTCGGTGATGACGCCGAGCGACGGATGGGCGGCCTTCAGGGCGCGGACCGCGCGCTGGGCGAGGCCCTGCGGGTTCCAGGCCTCGGTGGCATCGAGGCTCTTCGCCTCCGGGGGCGTGACCGGGAATACCGCGAGCGCGGGAAGGCCGAGCGACACCGCCTCGGCGGCGACCTCCAGCAGCGCCTCGATCGAGAGGCGCTCGACGCCCGGCATGGACGCGACGGCGTCCCGGCCCGGGCGGTCATGCACGAACACGGGCAGGACCAGGTCGTCCGGCGTCAGCCGGTGCTCGCGCACGAGGCGGCGGGAAAAAGCGTCACGGCGGAGGCGGCGGGGACGGTGGCGGAGGACGGCCATGGGCGGACGGCGGGGACGGACGGGGCCGACATGGTACGCCCCACCCCCGGCCGGGAGTGCCAACCGGGCCACGTTCGACGGGCCGGACCGGCCGTATGATCGGCCGATGGCTCTGCCTCCCTCCGCCCGCAGGATCGCGCCGGACTTCGACCTTCGGGCGGATGCGCCGCCGTCGTCGATGGCGGAGCTCGCGGCGCAGCTCGAGCCGCAACTGCACGGCCCCTGGGCAATGCCCGGCGCGAGGCTGCGCTGGCGGGCCGCGGAGGACGCCGGCGACGGTCCCGGCGCCGACGACCTGCTGTTGCATCGTGGTCCGTCCGGCGAGGCGTGGCTCGCGGCCGGGCGGCCGTGGGGTCCCGAGGCCTCGGACACGCTCGCCCCGATGCTCGAGGCCACCTGCGGCCTGCTGCTGGAGCTGGAACGGCTGCGCGAACAGTCGCGCCGGAGCGAGCGCGACCGCAAGCTGCAGGCGGCGCTGTTCGCGATCTCCGAGGTGGCGAGCTCGCCCCGGCCGACCGGCGACGTGCTCGCCGAACTGCACCGCATCGTCGGCGGGCTGATGTACGCCGAGAACTTCTTCATCGCCCGCTGGGATTCGCTGCGTCGAGTGTTGCGCTTCGTGTACTACGCCGACAGCAAGGATCCCGACGGGTTGGACCCGGATGTCGAGTTCAACGAGGCGGAGCTGCTCGGCAGCCTGACGCTGCAGGTCATCCACCGAGGCACGGCGCTCCGGGGGCCCTCCCTCGATATCTCCCGCCGGCTCGGCCTCGAGTCCATCACGATCGGACCGGAGAGCCTGGACTGGCTCGGCGTCCCGATGTTCCACGAAGGCGTGCCGGTCGGCGCCGTGGTGGTGCAGAGCTACCTTCCCGAGCACCGTTACGGGGACGAGGAGGAGACGCTGCTGGGCTATGTCGCCGCGCACATCATGAACGCGCTGCACCGCCGCGAGAACACCCGCGAGCTGGAGCACCGCGTGGCACAACGCACCGAGGCGCTGCAGTCCGAGGTGACGGAGCGCAAGCGCAGCGAACGCCTGCAATCGGCCTTGTACCGCATCACCGCGCTGGCGGCGCGGCATGAGGCCGGGGACGAGGAGCGCGGCTTCTACGCCGCGGTCCACGAGGCCATCGGAGAGATCATCGACGCGACGAACCTGTTCGTGGCGCGCTACGACCCGGACACCGACGAAGTGCGCTTCCCCTACATCGGGGACGAACAGCACGACGCCTTCCCCTCCCGCATCGGCGGGCGCGGCCTGACCGAGTACGTCATCCACCGCGGCGAGCCGCTGCTCGCGGACGGCCCGATGATGCGCGGCCTCGAGGCCGCCGGGGTCGTCGACCCGATCGGCGAGCCGGCCGAGTCCTGGCTGGGCGTGCCGCTGCGCGTCGGCGGCGACCCGGTGGGCGTCATCGCGGTGCAGAGCTATTCCCGCGACCTGCACTACACCGAGCGGGACCTCGAGCTGCTGGGCTTCGTGGCGACCCACATCGCCACCGCCGTCGGGCGACGCATGGCCGGCCTCGCGCTGCGCGAGGCCTACCTCGACCTCGAGCGCCGGGTGGCGGAGCGCACGCGCGAACTGGCCCTCGCGAACGAGACGCTGCGCCAGCAGATCCGTGCCCGCGAGGGCGTCGAGCAGGAGCTCAAGCACCAGGCCCTGCATGACGGGCTGACCGGCCTGCCGAACCGGCAGTACCTGCTCGACCGCCTGGTCGCGGCGATGGCGCGCCACGGGGCCCAGTCCGACCGGCTCTACGCGGTGCTGTTCCTCGACCTCGACCGCTTCAAGGTGATCAACGACTCCGAGGGCCACGTCGTCGGCGACGAGCTGCTGCGCCAGGCCGCCGGCCGCATCGGCGACTGCGTGCGCTCGCCCGACACGCTGGCGCGGCTGGGCGGCGACGAGTTCGCCGTGCTGCTCGACGGCATCCGCGGCGCCGAGGACGCCGTGCAGGTCGCCGAGCGCATCATGCAGGCGCTCGACGTCCCCTTCGCCGTCGGCGGCCGCGAACTGCACAGCTCGGCCAGCGTCGGCATCGCCCTCGCCCGGCCGCACTACGGCTCCGCCGAGGAAGTGCTGCGCGACGCCGATGCGGCGATGTACCGCGCCAAGGCCGAAGGCAGGAAGCGCTACGCCCTGTTCGACGAGCGGCTGCGCCGGTCCGCGCAGCGCCGGCTGGAGCTCGAAGGCGAGCTGCGCCGCGGCCTGGCGCAGGACGAGTTCGAACCCTACTACCAGCCGATCGTCAGCCTCGGCAACGGCACCATCCTCGGCTACGAGGCGCTGCTGCGCTGGTCCCTGCCGGACGGCGGCGTGCGCCCGCCCGGGCAGTTCATCGGGCTGGCCGAGGAGACCGGCCTGATCGAGTCGATCGACTGGCGCATGTACGCGATGGCGCTGCGCGACCTGCCGAAGCTCTCGCCGTCGCATGCGTACGTCTCGGTGAACCTGTCGCCGCGGCACCTGCTGGCGCCCGACTTCGCCGAGCGCTTCCTCGCCCTGGTCGACCAGCAGGGCGCGCGCCCCTCGCGGGTCTGCGTCGAGGTCACCGAGGGTGCGCTGATCGACCGCAAGGACCTGGCGCGCGGCGCGCTCGAGACCCTGCATGCCGCCGGCGTCCGGATCATGCTCGACGACTTCGGCACCGGCTATTCGGCACTGTCCTACCTGCAGGCGTTCCCGCTTCACGGGCTGAAGATCGATCGCAGCTTCGCGGCGGCCCTCGACGGAGGCGAACGCCGGGGCGGATCGCGACCGATCCTGCGAGCGATCGTCGCGATGGCGCACTCGCTGGACCTCGAGGTGGTCAGCGAAGGCATCGAGACCGAGGGCCAGCGCGGCGTGCTCTGGACGCTGGGGCTCCGGCAGGGGCAGGGCTACCACTTCGGGCGGCCGGCGCCGCTGGACCAGTGGCGGAACCGCGAGGACGAGATCGTCGGCGCCTGAACCCGGCGATCAGCCGCGCAGCAGGCCGGCGCTCCGCAAGCCGTCGATCGTCGCGTCCAGCAGCTCGGGCAGGGGCGTTTCCCGATAGCCGAGCCTCGCGATCGCCTTGGACGAATCGACCTCGAGGTCGTGGCACGGGAACACCGCCGCCTCCGGGGTGAGATCGGGCATCCGGCCAGTGACCCGCGACAGGGCGTCGCTGGCATGGGCGACGGCCTTGAGCACCCAGGCCGGCGTGGGCCGCGAGGGCACGCGCCGACCGAGGCGCTGCCCGATCATCCCGATCAGCTCGACGAAGCGGGCGTGCGCGCCGCCGAGCAGGAAGGCCTCGCCCGAAACCTCCGCCTCGAAGGCCCGCACCTGGGCCCGGGCGATCTCGCGCACGTCGGCGAAGGCCCCCGACCCCGGCGGGGCGCCGGGGAGCCGGCCCTGGTCCACGAGCAGGATCAGCCGCGCCCAGTTGCGCGTGTCGCCCGGACCGAGGATGTGCGAGGGCTGAAAGACCACCCAGTCGAGCGTCGAGGACCGGACGGCCTGCTCGCCGAGGTACTTGGTCCGCTCGTAGTTGACCCAGCTTTCGCCGCCGCGCTGCGGCACGTCTTCCCGCAGCACCCCGTGCACGAGGTGGGAATAGGCGGAGACGGAACTGGTGTGCAGGAACCGGCGCACGCCAGCGGCCTCCGCCGCCCGGAGCAGGGCCTCGGTGCCCCCCACGTTGGTGCGGGTCTGGACCGGGTTGTGCGGACGCCACTGGGTGGTGTCGGCGGCCGTGTGGAAGACCGCCGCGCACCCTTCCATCGCCAGCTGCAGTTGCAGGTGCTCCCCCGGCGAGCCCTCGCCGATCGACCCGCGCACCGGCGCGCCCCCGAGCGCCCGCACCACGGCATCGCCGGCGTCCGAACGCGACAGGCCGCGGACGGCGTGGCCGGCGGCGACCAGTTCGCGGAGGAGATGTTGGCCGACGAAGCCGGTGGCACCGGTGAGGAGGAGATCGGCCATCGCGGGACACCGGGGGAATGACGGGGGACAAGCGCTCAAGCATGCCGCAGTCGGTCGGGCGGTTCCGTGAGCCCGGTCGCGGGCCGGCCGTGGGGATCGGCGACAATGCGGCCATGACGACGAGCTTCGACCCCGCCCCGCTGCGCCCCGACCTCGAGCGCGGCCTCCGCGCCCTCGGCTTGGACCCGGGCGCGCCGATCGACCGCGCCGCCCCGGTGGCCGGCGACGATGGCACGCTGGCCGGCGGCCTGCTGGCCTACCTCGCCCTGCTGGTGCGCTGGAACGCCACCTACAACCTGACGGCGATCCGCGACCCGCGCGAGATGCTGGTCAAGCACCTGTTCGATTCGCTGGCGATGCAGCCCTTCGTGCGCGGCCTCGAGAACCTTGCCGACCTCGGCACCGGGCCCGGCCTGCCGGGGATCCCGCTCGCGCTGGCCACGCCGGGCCTGGCGGTCGCGCTGGTCGAGAGCAACGGCAAGAAGGCCCGGTTCCTGCGCGAATGCGTCCGCCAGCTCGGCCTCGCCCCGCGGGTGCGGGTGCTCGAATCCCGCGCCGAGGCGGTGGCCGAACCCGGCGCCTTCACCGCGATCACCGCGCGCGCGCTGGACCGGCTGGCCGGCATCCTCGCGGTCGGCGGCCACCTGCTGGCCGCAGGCGGCCGCCTGCTGGCGATGAAAGGTGTCCACCCCGCCGACGAGCTGGCCGAGCTGCCGGCTGGCTGGGTCGGCGGGCCGGTGCATCGGCTCGCGGTGCCGGGGCTCGACGGCGAGCGCCACCTTGTCGAGGTCCGGCGCGGCTGAGCCGGGGCTCCGGGGCGCTGTGGCATCATCGGCGCCCTTGCCGGCCCCTGCGCCGGCCGCCCGGAACCCGCGCCCCGCATGGCCCGCATCCTCGCAATCGCCAATCAGAAAGGCGGCGTCGGAAAGACCACGACGGCCGTCAACCTCGCCGCCGCCCTGGCGGCGACGCCGCGACGCGTGCTGCTGGTCGACCTCGACCCGCAGGGCAACGCGACGATGGCGTCGGGCGTGGACAAGCGCGAGCTCGAGGCCTCGATGTGCGAGCTGCTGCTGGGCGAAGCCACCGCAGAGGCGGCCATCGTCCGGACGCAGGAGGGCTACGACCTGCTGCCGACGAACATTGATTTGACGGCGGCGGAAATCCGCCTGATGGACGAGCCGCGCCGCGAGCAGCGCCTCAAGGAAGGCCTCGGCCCGGTCCTTGGCCGCTACGACTACGTGCTGATCGACTGCCCGCCGTCGCTCTCGCTGCTGACGCTGAACGCGCTGGCCGCGGCCGATGGCGTGGTCGTGCCGATGCAGTGCGAGTACTTCGCGCTCGAGGGCCTCTCGGCGCTGGTGAACACCATCGACGCGCTCAAGCAGAAGCTCAATCCGGCGCTCGAGATCACCGGCATCGTCCGCACCATGTACGACGTGCGCAACAACCTCGCCAGCGCGGTCTCCAACGAGCTGACGCAGCACTTCGGCGACAAGGTCTTCCGCTCGATCGTGCCGCGCAACGTGCGGCTGGCCGAGGCGCCGAGCCACGGCAAGAGCATCATCGGCTACGACCGCGCCTCGCGCGGTGGCATCGCTTACCTGGGCCTGGCCGGCGAGATCGTCCGACAGGAGAAGAAGAAGGCCACGGAGGCCCCGCGATGAGCACCAAAGCACGCGGCCTCGGCCGCGGCCTCGACGCCCTGCTGGGCACGGGCAACAAGGGCGCCAAGGTCGACGAGCCGGCACCGGGCGACGTGTTGAAGTCGCTGCCCATCGACCAGTTGCAGGCC
>JAJTHD010000287.1 GCA_021297925.1 Lysobacteraceae bacterium | reverse complement strand
GACCGCCCCGGACGCCGCCGACCACGGCGCCTTGGGCGCCCTGATCGGCCATGAGCTGGCCAAGCGCCTGCCGCCCGGCAACCGCGGCGCCGCGCTCGGCCCGCTCTACAACGGTTTCCAGGCGGCCCCGGGCTTGCGGGTCGACGGCGCCCGCACCCTGCCGATGAACCGCGCCGACCTCGCCGGCCTCGAATTCGCTTGGGCCGCCTTCACCAAGGCGCAGCCGCAGGCGGATGCCAACACGAAGAAGGCCTTCTTCACCGCTTGGGCAAACCTCTGGGCGAAGACCCAGACCACCGAGGCGCTTCGCGCCGAGGTGCAGACCTCGCCGTACGCGCCGGCCGCCTTCCGCGTGAATGGCCCGCTGTCGCAGCTGCCCGCCTTCGGCGAGACCTACGGCTGCCGCGTGGGCGCCGTCATGCGCGCCGCCAACCCGATCGGGGTGTGGCGCTGATGGCTCTGGTTCCCGGCCAACGCTGGTTCTCGTCCGCCGAGCCGGAGCTCGGTCTCGGCACCGTGCTTCGCATTGCGGGCCGCAGCGTGCAACTCGTCTTCACCGCCTCCGGCACCGTGCGCCAGTACTCGCTCGAAGCCGCGCCCCTCGTCCGCGCCGTGTTCCGCGCCGGCGACCGCGTGCGCATGGACGGCAAGGAGATCGCCATCGAGTCGGTCGAAGAGCGCGCCGGCCTCGTCTGGTACCGCGCCGGCAACGATGAATTCATGGAAGGCGCGCTCGATGCCGAGCAGCCGGTGTCGAAAGCCGACCAGCGCCTGATCAGCGGCCGCATCGACCGCAACGACCAGTTCGAGCGCCGCGTCCGCACCCTCGACCTGCGCGCCCGCGCGCGCCGCCATCCGGGCTGGGGCGTGCTGGGCGCCCGCGTCGACCTCATCCCGCACCAGCTGCGCGTGGTCGAGACCGCCGCCGCGCGCCGCACGCCGCGCCTGCTGCTGGCCGATGAAGTCGGCCTGGGAAAGACCATCGAGGCCTGCGCCATCGCCGCGCAGCAGATCGCCAGCGGCCGCGCCAAGCGCGTGCTGGTGCTGACGCCGGAAAGCCTGGTCAACCAGTGGTTCGTCGAACTGCTGCGGCGCTTCAACCTGCCCTTCGCCATCTACGACGAGGAGCGCTGCGAGGCGCTCGAGATGAACGAACCATCGAGCAACCCCTTCGAGGACGAGCAGTTCGTGCTCGCCTCGGTGGATTGGCTCACCGAGCACGACAAGCGCATGAAGCAGCTGGTGCAGGCCGGCTGGGACCTGCTGCTCGTCGACGAGGCGCACCACCTGATCTGGACGCCCGAGTTCGAAAGCCCCGGCTACACGCTGGTGGCCGCGCTCGCCAAGCGCGTGCCCGGCCTGCTGCTGCTCACCGCCACGCCCGAGCAGCTCGGCCGCGGCGGGCACTTCGCGCGCCTGCGCCTGCTCGATCCGGCGCGCTACACCGACCTCAAGAGTTTCCTCGCCGAATCCGACCGCTTCGTCGCGCTGTCGCAGCTGGCCGAACGCATCGAAGCCGGCGACGTCACCCGCGCCGATGGCGAGGCCTTGAACGACCTGTTCGCCAACGACCGTGAATGGCTGGACGCCACGCTGGCCGCCATCGAAACCGGCGACCTTGCCGCACGCGAAGTGCTCATCGACGCGCTGGTCGACCGCCACGGCACCGGCCGCGTGATGGTGCGCAACCGCCGCGCCGCGGTCGGTGGTTTTCCGAAGCGCATCGCCCACGTCGACCTGCTGCCCGCCACCGACGATTCCGAGCTGCTGGGCCGCCTGCGCGCCGAGTTCGCCTTCGAAGTCGGCGATCTCGACGAGGAGCCGGTGCACGACTACGCCAAGGACCCGCGCCTCGACTGGCTGCTGGAGACGCTGAACGCGCTCGGCGGCGAGAAGGCGCTGGTGCTGTGCCGCTCGCGGGCCAAGGTGCAGGCCATCGAGGAGGCCCTGCGCCTCCGCTGGGGCCAGCCGGTGGCGCGCTTCCACGAGGACATGAACCTGCTGCAGCGCGACCGCAACGCCGCGTTCTTCGCGGACCCGGACGGCGCCCGCGTGCTGGTGGCTTCCGAGGTCGGCGCCGAGGGCCGCAATTTCCAGTTCGCCCAGCACCTGGTGCTGTGGGACCTGCCCCTGCATCCCGACATGCTCGAGCAGCGCATCGGCCGGCTCGACCGCATCGGCCAGCCCGGCGACGTGCACCTGCACGCCGCGGCGGTCGACGGCAGCGCGCAGGAGGTGCTGCTGCGCTGGTACCACGAGGGCCTCGATGCCTTCCGCGGCGTCGTGCCGGACGGCCGCGAACTGCTGCGTCGCCACGTCGACGAACTGGTCGCACTGGCCGAGGCCGATCCGTCGGGCCGCGAACCCGCCCTCGACGCCCTGCTGGCCGCGACCCGCGCCAACCACGCCGAGCTGTCCGAGCAGATCGCCCGGGGGCGCGATCGCCTGCTCGAGCGCGCCAGCCAGCGCGCCGAGGCCGACCGGCTGCGCGCGGCGCTGCACGAGGACGACGGCGACGCCTGCGGCCACGAGGACCTGCTCGCCCTGCTCGAGGCCTTCGGCATCGAGAACGAAGCGCTGGGCGGGGGCCGTGTGCTGCTCGACCCGGAGCATGTCACCGTCGACGGTTTCGACGAGCTGAAGGGTGGTCCGCGCGAAGCCACCTTCAACCGCGCCGTGGCGCTCTCGCGCGACGACCTGCTCTACCTCCGCGCGGACCATCCGATGGTACTGTCGGCCCTCGACCTGCTGCTGTCGTCCGAGGCCGGCAACGCCTGCCTGCTGATCGACGAGACCCTGCCGCCGCGGACGGCCCTTCTCGAGGCCGTTTACGTGCTCGAGTGCGTCGCCGACGCCACCCTGGACGTCGCCCGCTTCCTGCCGCCGACGCCGCTCCGCGCGGTCGTCGACAGCCGGCTTCAGCGCCGCGACGACTTTGTGCCGGACCCGGATTCGCGCGCCAAGGCCGGCGACCGGGCCTTCGACCTGTCGCCGCTTCGGAAGGTGCTGGGCAGCCTCGTGCCGCCGATGCTGGGCGCCTGCGAAACCGCGGCGCGTCGTGACTCGGCGAGCCGGGTCGCCGACGCCGTCGATGCGGCCACGAACCGGCTCGACGCCGAGATCGCCCGGCTCGAGGCGCTGGCGAGGGTCAATCCGGCGGTGGGCCCGGCCGAGATCCAGGGGCTGCGCGACGAGCGCGAGGCCCTTCTGGCCGCCCTGCCCTCGGCCCGCCCGCGGCTCGACGCCGTGCGACTGGTGACGAGCCCGGACTTCCTGCTGCTGCGCCGCTGACGCCCTCGGGCGTCAGCGCACGAGGCGCGGCCCGCGACGTCCGAAGGGCGGCTGGCCGCGCCAGTAGCGGATCATCAGCCAGCCGCCGAGCATGCCTCCCAGGTGGGCGAAGTGCGCGATGCCGCCACCGCCGGACAACCCCATGAACAGGGACAGACCCGCGAAGAGCAGCACCAGGTACTTCGCCTTCATCGGGATCGGGGGGATCAGCAGCATCACCTGCTGGTTCGGGTAGGTCATGCCATAGGCCAGCAGCAGGCCGTAGGTCAGACCCGAGATGCCCAGGGTCGGGCCCGGCGGAAACACGCCGGCCATGCCGAGCACGAGCTGGGTGAAGCCCGCGGCCAGCACGCAGGCCACGGTGAACTGCCAGAAGCGGCGGGTGCCCAAGGACGCTTCCATGACCGCGCCGAACATCCACAGCGCGAGGCCGTTGAAGAACAAGTGGACGAAACTGCCGTGCAGCGCGGCGTAGGTGAGCAGTTGCCATGGCAGGAAGCCGGCCCCGGCCCATCCTTCCGCACCGACCGGCCACAGGGCGAACCAGCGCACGAGCGCGTCACCGGCGACCAGCTGCAACAGGTAACCTCCGCTGATGATCCACAGCAGGGCGAGGGTGGCGGGCGGCAGGCGCGGCATGGCGGGGCGATCTCAAGGCGACGAACGCGGATGATAGCGACGGCGCGGTGACGGCGGTGGCGGATCGCGGGGCACCCACAGCAGGGCGTCGAGGCCCGTGCGCGGAACGGCCCGCGGGCGCCGGACGCGCCCTCCCTCCACCGTCACGCCTTCCGCCCGCAGCCGCTCGACCTGGCACTGGAAGCCGTCGCTACCGTCCGGGAACGCGATGCGCCCGTCCGAGCGCAGCACCCGATGCCAGGGCAGGGCCCCGCCATCGCCCTCGGCGAGCACCCGCGCCACAAGGCGCGCGCGCCCGGGAAGCCCGGCCGCGGCGGCCACCTCGCCGTAGCCGCGCACCTCGCCCCGCGGGATGGCGCGGACGGCGGCGAGGATGGCGGCGGCGCGGCGGGCGGGGGTATCGGCCATCGCGCTACGATACCGGCCCCGGAGGACCCCACCATGCAGAATTTCGAACAGATCCGCGGCCACGTGCAGTCGCGCTACCGGGTCGCCACCAACGAGCCCTACGTGCTGTGCGTCGAACTCTCGCTGGACGGCGGCAAGCGCCACCAGAGCGTCTTCCTGGCCGAACTCGAGGACCAGGACGGTCGCCGCTACCTGCGGGCGAGCACGATCATCGCGCCGATCACCGGCATCGATGCCCGCCGGATGCTGGCCTTCAACTGGCAGTCGCGCGTCGGTTGGCTGGCCATCGGCGACCTCGACGGCGTGCCCTACCTGCAGTTGTGCGAGAACCGGCCGTATGCCGGACTGGATGCCGCCGAGGTCGACCGCCTCGTGCTCGAGATCGGCGGCCAGGGCGACCGGATGGAGCGCCTGCTGTCGGCCGGTGGCGACCTGCTCTGACCCATGCTCGAGATCCTGATCGTCGTCGTCCTCGTCGTCGCCAACGGCTTCTTCGCCCTGTCGGAGATGTCCGTGATGACCTCCCGCAAGGGCCGGCTCAAGCACCTCGCGCGCGACAGCCGCGGCGCGCGCCGGGCGCTGGAACTGGCCGAGCACCCCGAGGGCTTCTTGTCCTCGGTGCAAGTCTGGATCACCCTGCTCGGCATGCTGACCGGCTACTTCGGCGCCGAGACCTTCGCCGAACGCTTCTCCCCCGTCCTCGCCGGCTGGGGCCTCCCGCCGGACTGGGCGGGCTGGATCGCCTACGCGGTCAGCTTCACCGTGATCCTCTACATCTCGGTGGTCTTCGGCGAACTGGTCCCGAAGCGCGTGGCCACGCTCTACCCCGAGCGGCTCGCCGCGGCCGTGGCCCTGCCGATGGCGGTGATGACCGCGATCGCGAGGCCCTTCGTCGCCGTGCTGGCGGCCTCGACGAAGCTGCTGCTGCGCCTGCTGCGCGCCGAGGCCGGCGACAGCGACCGGGTGACCGAGGAGGAGATCCGCCTGCTGGTCGCCGAGGGCGCCGAGCAGGGCGTGATCGACGATGACGAGAAGGCGATGGTCAACCGGGTGCTGCGCCTCGGCGACCGCACCGCCGCCAGCCTGATGACGCCGCGAACCCGCATCGTCTGGCTGGACGCCGCGGCCGCGCTGGAGGACAACCTCGCCACGCTGCGCGAATCCCCTTTCGCCCGCTACCCCGTCTATCGCGGCGACGACCACGAGGTGCTCGGCATCCTTGAGGTGAAGCGGCTGGCCGGCAGCCTCGGCCGCATCGACGCGCCCGCCCTGTTCGACGCGCTGGCCCCGCCCCTGTTCGTGTCCGAGTCGACGCAGGCGATGCGCCTGCTCGAGATCCTGCGCGAGGAACAGGCGCCGATGGCCCTGGTCGTCGACGAGTACGGCGAGATCGTCGGCATGGTCACGACGGACGACCTGCTCGGTGCCGTCGTCGGCCGTGGCCAGGTGCCCGGCGAGACCTCGGAGGACGAGCCGCTGCTGATCCCCCGCGACGACGGCAGCTGGCTGGTGGACGGCCGCCTGCCCGTGGAGGACACCCGCGAGCTCCTGGGCGTCCCGGCGCTACCGGGCGAGGACGAACACGACTTCCATACCGTCGCCGGCATGGCGGTGGCGTGGTTCGGTCGCCTGCCGGACACCGGCGAGGCTTTCATGTGGAACGGCTGGCGCATCGAAGTCGTCGACCGCGACGGCGCGCGCATCGACAAGCTGCTGATCGCCCGAGTGGGGCGCGACGAGGACGAGACCGGCTGATCACGCCGGCGCGGCGACACTGGGTGCCATGCATCGCTCCGGCACGCTCGTCCTGCTCGAACACCTCGCCCAAGGGCCGGGAGAGACCGTCACGCTCGGCGAGGTGCTCGACGCCTGCGGCGAACGCGCGTTCGGCCTGTTCCTGCTGCTCGCGGTCCTGCCCGCCTTCCTGCCGCTGCCGGCGGGTGCCGGTGCGGTGAGCGGCCCGCTGGTCGTGCTGGCCGGGCTGCAGTGGGCGAGCCTCGCCGCCCATCCGTGGCTGCCGGCGTGGCTGCAGCACCGGCCGGTCGCACGGGCGTCGATCGCACGCTTCCGCGAACGCCTCGCCCGCCCCCTCGACGCGATCGCTCGCGTGGCGCGGCCACGCTCGGAGTCGGTCGTGGACCATCCGGCCGCCCGCGTGTTCGGCGGCATCCTGCTGGCGGTGCTCGGCGTCCTCCTGGCCCTCCCCATGCCGCTGACGAACTACCCGTTCGGCCTGCTGCTGGTCGTCTGGGCGATCGCGCTGATCGAGCGGGACGGCCGGCTGCTGTCGATCGCGTGGCTCCTCGGCATCGTCGAGCTGGTCGTCGTGGCGACGGTCTTCGACCGCGCCATCGCCGCCGTGGTCGCGCTGGCCGCCGGCTGACCGACCCCGTCAGCCGAACAGCCGGGCGATGTCGGCGGGTCCGAGCGGCCGCGACATGTGGAACCCCTGCCCCAGCGGGCAGCCGCGCTCGCGGAGCAGGTCATGCTGGCCCTGGTTCTCGATCCCCTCGGCCACGACGGTGACCCCGAGGGAGTGCGCCATCGCGATGACCCCGGTGGTGAGGGCGAGGTCGTTGGGGTCGCGCAACAAGTCGGTGATGAAGCTCCGGTCGATCTTCACGCCGTCGACGGGCACGCGCCGCAGGTGGGACAGCCCCGAGAACCCGGTGCCGAAGTCATCGAGCCAGACGCCGACGCCGAGCGCCCGGAGGCGGGTGAAGACGGCGATGGCCTGCGCCTCGTCGCGCAGGATGGCGGTCTCGGTGAGCTCGAGGTGGAGGCGCTGCGGCGAGAGGCCGCTGTCGGCCAGCGCGCGCTCGACGACGTCGTGCAGGTCGCCGCGGAGCAGCTGCCGCGGCGAGACGTTGATGGCGACGAACGGCAGCGGCGTGCCGGGGAGCGAGGTCCACGCGGCGGCGGCGCGCATGGCGTCGCGGAGCACGCGCTCGCCGATGCCCTCGACCTGACCGCTCTCCTCGGCGATGCCGATGAACGCCGACGGCGGCACCAGTCCCAATTCGGGATGCCGCCAGCGCAGCAGCGCCTCCGCGCCCACCGGGCGGCCCTGCGTGAGGTCGTAGACCGGCTGGAAGGCAAGGCCCATCTCGCCGCGCTCCCACGCCCCGCGGAGGTCGTGCTCGAGCCGAACGCGGCGCTCGACCTCCTCGTCCAGCGCGCGCGAGTAGAAACGGAAGCAACCCTTGCCCGCGTCCTTGGCCTGGTACATGGCCATGTCGGCGTTCTTGACCATCTGCGCCGCGGACGCGGCGTCGTCGGGGAAGACGGTGACGCCGATCGAGGCCGAGACGACGAGATCGCGGTCGCGCGTCGGCAGTGGGCGCCGCACCGCGTCCAGAATCGCGGTGGCGAGCGGCGGGACGCGCTCGCGCACCCCATGGCCCACGAGCAGCACGACGAACTCGTCGCCACCGAACCGGGCCAGTTCGGTGCCTTCCGGCGCCAGTTCGCCGCACACCGCGGCGAGGCGGGACGCCACGTCGACGAGCACCTCGTCGCCAACCGGATGGCCGAGCGTGTCGTTGACGCGCTTGATGTCGTCGAGGTCGATGAACAGCAGGGCGAGCTCACCGCTGCTCGCCTGCAGCGTCAACAGGCGGGACTCGAGCGACTCGCTGAGCGCGAGGCGGTTGCCGAGGCCCGTCAGGGGATCAGTGTAGGCCAGGCGACGGACCTCGCGCTCGTGGCGGCCGACCGCATCGGCCATGCGCGCGAAGCTGCGCGCCAGGTCGCCGATCTCGTCGGGGCCGGCACGAAGGCCGCGCGCCTCCGTGTAGCGCCCGGCCTCCACCGCGGCGGCCGCGCGACCCAGCTGGCCCAGCGGCGCGAGGACGTTCCGTCCGACCAGCCAGGATCCAACGACGCCGAGCAGCGAGATCAGGACCATGCCGCCCAGCAGCCACAGGACATGCGCGCGCTGGGTCTCGCGGAGCGCGTGGTCGACGGTCCGTCCCCACATCGCCACCGACCCCTCCGTGGCGACGGCCATGACGACGCGCACGGCACCGATGCGCTGGTTGCCGAGGCGGACCGGCACGTCGACGTGCAGGATCCTCCCCGACCAGTGGAGGGTGGCCTCCCCACCCCCGGGAACGGCACCGGCCCGGTCCGACCCCGGCGCAAGCGGGGGCATCGGGCGCCCAAAGCCCGCCAGGTCGCCCCGGCCGTCGTTCACCAGCAGGCCGTCCGCGTCCGCGACGAGGACCTCCACGACGTCCGCCTGTGCCTGCACCTGCCCCGCGGACTCGCCGATGCGATCGAAGTCGAGGTAGTACAGGGGATTGCCGACCGCGCGGGCGAGCTGGACCGCCAGCGCGGCACCGCGCTGTTCCATGCCCTCGCGCACCAGGCGTTCGACCAGCGCATCGCCGGTGCCGCGGAGCCCGACGAAACTCTGCTGTTCGCGCCAGATCAGGCCGGCGAACACGACGGCCAGGACGGCGGCACAGAGCCCCATCCATGCCAGGAGCTGCGCGCGGAGCGTCCAACGCAAGGTCACTCGATCGCCTCCCGCGTGCGTCGCGCCGCGTCGCCCAGCACCGACAGGGCCGCGAGCTCGGGGTCCGTGGGGCTGGCGAAGCCGGTCGTGCCGAAGAACCGGCGGAGCGCGGGGCCCGCCAGCGGGTCGGCGGCCGCGTCGAGGAGCACCGCGCGCAACCGGTCGACCACCGCCGGATCGAGGTCGCCCCGAACCAGTTCAAAGGCCCGGGGCACGGAGCGGCTGGTGGCGAGCACGCGAAGTCCGGGCCGGCCGTCGCGGCGGACCTGCCAGCGCGCCAGATCGTGCTCGCTGAAGGCGCCGGCATCGACGACGCCGGCCAAGACCCAGTGCGCGATGTTCGACTCCGAGCCGGCGAACACATAACCCACGTTGCCCGGCCGGGGCATGTCGCGCGGCGAGGGCAGGATCTCCATAGGCACGCCGGCATCGAGCAGGGTGATCGCCGGAAGCAGGTAGGCGCTGGTCGACTCCGGACTCTGCAACGCGAGCCGCAGCCCCCGGAGATCCCGCGGTGTCCGCGCTGCGGCGTCGTCCCGGACGACCAGCACGGAGCGGTAGCGCGAGACGCCATCGCGTTCGGTGAACAGCAGAGGGCGCGCGCCGGCGCGTTCGATGAGCGTCAGGCCGGTCGACACCGTCTCGGTCACCCAGTCCACCCGGCCATGCCGAACGTAGCTGGTCATGCGCGACGCATCCGGCGCCATCAGGATGCGTCCCTCCCGGATGCCGACATCCCCCATGCGCGGCACGACGTAGTCGAGCAGCGGCTTCAGCTGGTCATGGTGCCTCTGCGGGTCGTCGCTGATGCGACCGAGGACGAGCACGCCGGGGTCCGCACGGGCGACCGCGGCCAGCGCGGCGAACAACAGCATCGCGATTGCACGACCGCGGCTCCGCCGATCCATCCTCGCCCCTGACACCTGAAGACCGGTCGAGTGTGACATGCCTTGACGATTATTGTGTTTTCTTGGCGCCGGCGAGGCGGGCCATGCGCTGGGCGTCCGCGAGGATGCCGTGCAGCACGCGCACCTCGCGCTCGTCCGGCGCCGCGCGCAGGAACAGCCGGCGCAGTCGGCGCATCACCGTCACGCCACTCCGCCCCTTGTGGAAATCGATGTCGTGCAGGGCCTGCTCGAGGTGGGCGAAGAAGCGCTCCATCTCGTCGTGCGTCGCGGGGGGGCGCTCGTCGAGCGGATCGCGCGCGGCATCCACGCCCGCATTGGCCATCGCGGCCATGCGCAGCTCGTAGGCCAGCACCTGCACGGCCTGCGACAAGTTGAGCGAGCTGAAGTCCGGATCGGTGGGAATGCACACCGACGCGTGGCAGAGCTGCAGCTCGGCGTTCTCGAGGCCGGTGCGCTCCGGCCCGAACACCAGCGCCACCTCGCCGTGCCGGGAGGCGGCGAGCAGCCGCGCGGCCGCCTCGCGCGGCGTCAGCTCGGGCATGGGCACGGCGCGTTGCGTGGCCGTGGTGCCCAGCACCAGCGTGCAGCCGGCCACGGCCTCGGCCAGGCTGCCGGTG
>JAJTHD010000030.1 GCA_021297925.1 Lysobacteraceae bacterium | reverse complement strand
GGCGGCGGCTCGCCCACCCGCGACCAGTCGAGGCGCCGTGTCAGTACCATGGTGGTGGCCAGCACCACGAAGAGCAGCACGGCCCCCAGCAGCAGGGCGTAGTCCTCCGACTGCAGCAGGCCATAAAGGGCGCCGTAGAGGCCGGCGAGCAGGCCGGCAAGCCCAAGGCCGCGCCGCCAGCCGCCCAGCACGCGGGTCAGATAGTGGCCGATCAGGGCCACGCAGGCACCCGCCGCCAGAGCGTAGGCGAGGCCAAAGCCCAGATGCTCGGACAGCGCCAGCAACAGCAAGAAGAAGACGGCCAGAGCGAGGCCCACGAGCAGGTAATGCAGGGGGTGCACCTGCGCGCCCCCCAGGGCTTCAACCAGAAAGACCGCGCCGAACACCAGCCCGAGGAACAGCAGGGCGTACTTGATGGCGCGGTCGGTCATCAGGTAGCGGTCGACGGGGTCGAGCAGGGCCACGCCCACCGCCGTGGCCTCGAGGTCCGGGCAGCCCCCCTCGCCCCCACAGGCGGCCAGGCGCTCCGGGGCCTGGCTGGCCAGGGCCGAGAGTCGCCAGTCAGCACGGAAACCCGAGGCACCAACCTCGCGCTCGACCGGTAGGGCGAAGCCTTCGAAGCGCGGGTGCGGCCAGTCGGCCGTGAGGGTCCATTGGAAGGTTTCCGCCAAAGGCACCCAGAAAAGCGAGCTGGTGCCGGTGAGCCGCAAGCGGGCCTCGGTCGTGAGGGTGCCGCCCTCCACCCCCGGCGTCGGCAGCACGGCGTGCACCCCCTCGGGCAACCAGGGCACGCCCGTGCCCGGCGCCGGCTGCAGTGGCTGGCCCCCGGCACGCACATCCAGCGCGGCGATGCCGCGGTTGTCGCCCAGGCCCAGCACCCAGCGGGCCTCGCGCACCCGGGCCGACTGCTGGCCGTCCACCTCGCCGAGCGGCGGCAGGCGGAAGCGTGCCGTGACCACGGCCTCCTGCTGGTAGATGCGGGCGTCGAACAGGCCGCGACGCCGGGTCTCGGTGCCCAGTTGCGCCTCGACCGTGACCGACTCGGCGGCCAGCAGCCGGGTTTCCCGCAGGGTTCGCGTCACCGGCACCCGCGGCACCGAGGCGTCATCACCCTCGCGCTCCATACGCTGCACGGTGCGCTCGATGTCGAGCCGCAGCAGCGGCGCGGTCACCCGCTGCGGGTTGGCACTCGCCCGGGCGATGTCCTGGACCACCTCGGCGGCCCGCTGCTGGCGTTCACCGACCAGCCCGCCCAACAGGGCGAGGGGCAGCAGCAGCAACAGCATCAGCCCGCCGATCGCGAGCAGTTTTCGACCAAGACGCATGGGAACCTCCGGGGACGTGCGGCAGCAAGGGAAGGCCACAGGCTGCCGGCCGCACCGGGCGTTCGGCGGATGAATCGCAGGCCGCACCGTGACGGCTTCGGGCAAACGGAGGCAAGGAGGCCTCCGGTATACTTCACGCGTCCCCGAATGCCCCCACCCGCCGCTGGCGCCGCCGCGGCCGGGCGCGTCTGAATGGAGTGAGCGATGCAGTACATCTACACGATGAACGGTGTGTCCAAGACCGTTCCGCCGAAGCGCCAGATCATCAAGGACATCTCGCTGTCGTTCTTCCCGGGCGCCAAGATCGGCCTGCTGGGCCTGAACGGCGCCGGCAAGTCGACGGTGCTGCGCATCATGGCCGGCGTCGACACCGATTTCGTCGGCGAGGCGCGCCCGCAGCCGGGCATCAAGGTCGGCTACCTCGAGCAGGAACCCAAGCTCAACCCCGAGCACACCGTGCGCCAGGCGGTGGAAGAGGGTCTCGGCGAGATCTTCAACGCCCAGGCGCAGCTCGATGCGGTCTATGCGGCCTATGGCGAAGAGGACGCGGACTTCGACAAGCTCGCCGCCGAACAGGCGCGTCTCGAAGCCATCCTCGCCGCCGGCGACGCGCACCAGGTCGAGCAGCAGCTCGAAGTGGCCGCCGACGCCCTGCGCCTGCCGCCGTGGGACGCGATCATCGGCAAGCTCTCGGGCGGCGAGAAGCGCCGCGTGGCCCTGTGCCGCCTGCTGCTGCAGAAGCCCGACATGCTGCTGCTCGACGAGCCCACCAACCACCTCGACGCCGAGTCGGTGGAGTGGCTGGAGCAGTTCCTCGCCCGCTACCCGGGCACCGTGGTGGCCGTGACCCACGACCGCTACTTCCTCGACAACGCCGCCGAGTGGATCCTCGAACTCGACCGCGGCCGCGGCATTCCGTGGAAGGGCAACTACACGCAGTGGCTCGAGCAGAAGGACGAGCGGCTGAAGCAGGAAGAGAACCAGGAGAAGGCCCGCCAGAAGGCCATCCAGAAGGAACTCGAGTGGTCGCGGCAGAACGCCAAGGGCGGCCGCACCAAGGGCAAGGCGCGCCTAGCGCGACTTGAGGAACTGCAGTCCGTCGACTACCAGCGCCGCAACGAGACCAACGAGATCTTCATCCCGCCGGGCGAGCGCCTCGGGCAGAACGTCATCGAGTTCAAGAACGTCTCGAAGAGCTACGGCGACCGCGTGCTGATCGACGACCTGAGCTTCATCATCCCGAACGGCGCCATCGTCGGCATCATCGGCCCCAACGGCGCCGGCAAGTCGACCCTGTTCCGAATGATCACGGGGCAGGAGAAGCCGGACAAGGGCGAGATCGTCATGGGCTCGACGGTGAAACTGGCGTACGTGGATCAGTCCCGGGACAAGCTCGAGGGCAACCACAACGTCTTCCAGGAGATCTCGGGCGGCGCCGACATCCTCAACATCAACGGCGTCGAGATCCAGTCGCGCGCCTACATCGGCCGCTTCAACTTCAAGGGCCAGGACCAGCAGAAGATGGTCGGCTCGCTCTCGGGCGGTGAACGCGGCCGCCTGCACCTCGCCAAGACCCTGCTGCAGGGCGGTAACGTGCTGCTGCTCGACGAACCGTCCAACGACCTCGACATCGAAACGCTGCGCGCGCTCGAAGACGCGGTGCTGGAGTTCCCCGGCTGCGCGATGGTCATCTCGCACGACCGCTGGTTCCTCGACCGCATCGCGACGCACATCATCGCGTTCGAAGGCGATTCGCACGTCGAGTTCTTCATGGGCAACTACCGCGAGTACGAGGAAGACAAGAAGCGTCGCCTCGGTGCCGACGGCGCCGCGCCGAAACGCATCCGCTTCAAGGCGCTGAAGTAATCCCATGGCCGCGGCGGCGACGGGATTCAACGCGACGCTGGCGGGCCGCTGGGCCGCCTCGGGTTCCCTGCTCTGCGTCGGCATCGACCCGGAGCCAGGGCGGTATCCCGCGTCGCTCCTCGACGACCCCGACCGCGTGTTCACCTTCGGCAAGGCGATCATCGACGCCACCGCCGGGTTCGCCTGCGCGTTCAAGCCGCAGATCGCGCACTTCGCGGCCCAGGGCGCCGAGGGCGCGCTGGAGCGGCTCATCGCCCACATCCACGCGGCGCACCCGGGGATCCCGGTGATCCTCGACGCCAAGCGCGGCGACATCGGCAGCACCGCGCTGAACTACGCCCGCGAGGCCTTCGACCGCTTCCGCGCCGATGCCGTCACCGCCAACCCGTACCTCGGCAGCGATTCGCTGGCGCCCTACCTCGACCGCGCCGACAAGGGCGTCGTCGTGCTGTGCCGCACCTCGAACCCGGGCGCGGCCGACCTGCAGGACCTGCCCGTCGCCGGCAGCGATGGCGCGACGCGCCCGCTCTACCAGCGCGTCGCCGAGAAGGCCGCACGCGACTGGAATGCGAACGGCAACCTGTCCCTCGTCGTCGGCGCCACGTGGCCCGGGCAACTCGGCGAGGTGCGTGCGATCGTCGGCGGCGACGTGCCCTTGCTCGTGCCCGGCGTCGGCGCGCAAGGCGGCGACGTCGAAGCGGTGCTGAAGCATGGCCTCAACGCCGATCGCACCGGGCTCATCGTCAGCAGCTCGCGCGCCATCCTCTACGCCAGCAGCGGGCCGGACTTCGCGGAGGCCGCCGCAAGGGTCGCGCGGGAGACGCGGGACCTGATCAACCGCTACCGCTGAGCGCTCGCGGAGGCGGCGCGCAGCACCGCCAGCGGCCACGCCAGCAGCAGGAGCCGCGCCCCCAGCGCGGCCAGCACCAGCGGCGCCAGCAGCAGCGCCGGGCCACGGGCCTCGAAGCGCCGCCAGTAGCGCCACAGGCCGCAGTGCTTGTGCCATTCGACGAAGAAGGGACGCGCGCGGCTCGACACGCCGCGGTGGTGCAGCACGGGCACGTCGTTGGCCACCGCCACGACGAAGCCGGCGGCCCGCAGCCGCCGGCAGAAGTCGAGGTCCTCGACGTGCAGGCGATAGCCGGCATCCCAGCCGCCGACGGCCTCGAAGGCTTTTCGTGGGACCAGCAGCAAGGCACCGGAGGCGGCCTCGACCGGCTGCAGCGGCCGGGAAGGATCCACCTCGACGTCCAGCGCGCCGCGCCCCCCGAAGGCCGCAAGCATCCGACCCACGCTCAGGTCGTGGCGCCGCGCCGCCGGGTCGCGGCGGCCGTCGGCGTCGCGCAGGTCGGCACCCAGCGCGCCGAGGCGCGGCATTGCCGCGGTGTGCATCAGCAGGCGCGCCAGCGAGCCGGCCGGCAAGGCCACGTCGGGGTTCACGAACAGCAGCCACGACGACGGTCCGTTCGCGGCACTGGCGGCCGCGCCGGCATTGCAGCCGGCCGCGAAACCGGGGTTGCCGGGCTGGCGGAGCAGCACGATGCGCGGGTCCGCGGCGGCCGATGCCTCGACGCGGGCCACGGTGTCATCGCGGGAGCCGTTGTCGACCACGCGGACGGTGGCCACCCCCGGCTGCGCGAGCAGCGCGGTGAGGCAGGCGTCGATCGTGCCGGCGCTGTCGTAGGTGACGACCACCGCGTCCACCGGCGGCGGGCCAACCGCAAGGCGATCCGGCGGCTCCGCGCCCGCCACGCCTCAGAGACCGTCGGGCAGGCCCGCGTCGCGGAGACGCTGGCGCAGCATGTGGGCGTAGCGGTCGGTGAGCATCAGCTCGCGGACGGCCTGCTGGTAATGCTGGAAGACGCTCTGCTGCGCGTCGGCGAAACAGGACAGGGCGGGCAGGCCGCCCAGCGCCTCGCCGCGCTTGGCGCAGACGGCGACGTGGTACATCGGCAAGGTGCGCACGCCCGGGAACACATCGTCGCCGTCCTGCGTGAAGCTGGCCGTGGCGCCGTGGCCGCCGTCGAGGCGCCACAGCAGCGACTGCGCGACGACGCGCTGCCCATAGAGCCGATAGCGGGCGAAATGCCGGCCCAGCAAGGCCTCGAACTCCTCGCGGTAGAGCTCGCGCACGTGGTGCGGGTTCTCGACGCCGGAGAGGTCCGTGTAGGTGCGGCGGTCGGGCGTCGACAAGATGAGCAGGCCGTCCGGCGCGAGTACGCGCGCGAAGGCCGCCAGCAGCGCATCGTGGTCGGCGAGGTGCTCGAGCGTCTCGAAGCTGACGACGAGGTCGATGCTGCCGTCCGCGACGCCATCCAGGCGAGTCGCGTCGCCGGACTCGAAGCGCAGTCGAGGATGCGCATAGCGGGCGCGGGCATGGGCGACGACCTCGGGCGCGACGTCGATGCCCAGCACCGACGCCGCGGTGCGCGCCAACAGCGCCGCGCCGTATCCCTCGCCGCAGGCCGCGTCCAGCACGCGGCGGCCGCGCGCCAGCTCCATCGCGAAGGCGTAGCGGTGCCAGTGCTCGTAGGCCATCTCGCGCGGCACCTCGGGGTGGTAGCGCTCGCCGGTGAAGGCCAGCGGCGGCGGTGCGTCGCTCATCGGAACAGGTCCCCCTGCGGGCTCTCGGCCGCCAGCATAGCGAGGGCGGCGGCGAGCCGGTCGCGGTCGCCGCGCAGCGGATCGTCGAGGATGAAGCGCGCGATGCGCTCGTTGTAGCCCGGCCACCGGGCGTTGAGCCGGCGCAGGTTCTCGCCCCCGGGGGCGAGGCCCGTCGCGGCGAAGGAGGCGTGGCCGTGGTGGACGACATAGGCGTCGTCGCACAGGGCATGGCGCCAGCCGTGGGCCTCGGCGCGCAGGCACCAGTCGTTTTCCTCGCCGTAGCCGCGGCCGAAGGTCTCGGCGTCGAAACCGCCCAGCGCCCGCCACGCGGCGCGGCGCACGAACATGCAGAACCCCACCGCGGTGGGCAGGTCCGGGTAACGCGGCACGAGGCGGGCCGCGGCGCGCGCGATCGCCTCCGGGTCCTCCGGCAACGGATTGGGCGACACGAAGTTCGGGAAGGACACGATCTCGCCGTTGTTGCTCCACGGCGTCGCGCTGGCGATGGCCGGGCCCGCGGCCGCGCAGGCGGCGAGCCGCTGCAACCAGTCACCGGCCGGCTCGGTGTCCGAGTTGAGCAGCACCACATCGGCCTCGCCCGTCTCGTCGAGGGCCGCGTTGCAGTTGGCGGGAAAGCCGAGGTTGCGGGCGCGCCGTGCCACGGTGGCGCGCAGCCGCGTTCGGCCCGCCCAGTCGTCGACGACACGGGCGATGCGCGGATCGGTGGAGGCGTCGTCCGCGAGATGCACGCGCGCCCCCGCGGGCAGGGTGCGGTCGAGCGCGCCGAGGCAGGCGTCCAGCGCCTCGAGGGCGTTGAACACCGGCACGACGACGGTCGGCAACGACGGGCCGCTCATGGCGATTCCCAACGGCAAGGCAGCTGGACCAGCCCGAACGCGCGTGAGGACCCAGCGACCTCGAAGGGTCGCTCCACGGTGTCGAAAACCCGCAAGGCCTCGGGGTCCATCGCGTGCGCGCGCAGGCGGTAGTGGCCGGGCAACAGCGCCAGCGCCGGCAGCACCAGGCGAACCCGCCACTGGCCGGGAACCGCCGGATCGGGGTCGGCCGCGACGCCGTCGATCTCGGTCCCGGTGCCGAACACCGGGGTGCCGTCGGCGCGTACGAGGCCGACCAGCAGGTGCGGGCGCTCGCCCTCCGGGCCGCGCCAGCGCAGTTCGATGGCGAGATCGGCGCCCGCCGGCAGCGGAGCATGGTCGAGGGCCGGGGCGTCCATCGCCACCATGCGGTATTCGCCGGCCGGTCCCGCGTCGGGCGTCTCGGCGCGATCGCGCTCCTCCATCCAGGCCTCGTAGGCGCGCGTGACATCGCCCGCGTCGCCCTCGGCAGCCACGCGACCACCCCGCAGCCACACCGCGCGTCGGCACAGCTTGCGGACGTGGTACTGCGAATGGGACACCAGCAGCAGCGTCCCGCCCTCGGCGAGGTAGCCGTCGATCCAGCGGATGCACTTCTTCTGGAAGCGCTCGTCGCCCACCGCCAGCACCTCGTCGGTGATCAGCAGGTCGGGACGCGTGGCCGCGATCACCGCGAAGCCGAGGCGCACGACCATGCCGCTGCTGTAGTGCTTGACCGGCTCGTCGAGGTAGCGGCCGATGTCGGCAAAGGCTTCGATCTCCGGCAGCTTGGCGGCCAGCGCCTCGCCCGCGAGCCCATGGAGCGCCGCGGCCATGCGCACGTTCTCGCGGCCGCTGTACTCCGGATGGAACCCGGCGCCGAGTTCGAGCAGGGCGCCGATGGAGCCGTGGCGGCGCACGGTGCCTGCGGTGGGCGTCAGCGTGCCCGTCAGCAGCTTGAGCAAGGTGGATTTTCCCGCGCCGTTCTCGCCGACGATGGCCAGCGACTCACCGCGCCGGACGACGAGGTCGATGCCGCCCAGCACCTCGACCTCGCGGGCAGGCGGGCGACCGCGCAGCAGATGCCAGAGCGCGGACAGGCGATCCCCCCGTGCACCGACGACCGGGTAGCGCTTGACGAGGCCCTCGACCTCCAGCAGCGGCGCACTCACAGGAAGTCCTCGAGATGACGGCCGGCGCGGCGCTGCAGCGCGACCGAGGCCAGCAGCAGCACGGCGGCCGCCACGGCGCCGGGCAGCAGCGCGCCCCAGGCCACCGGGACATCCCCGGCCAGCCCATGGCGCACCGCCTCCAGCGGCGCGGCGAGCGGGTTCCACGCCAGCCACGCGGCCGTGGACGGGGGCAGTTGGTCGCGGGCATACAGCACCGGCGAGAGGAAGAAGCCCAAGCCCGTGAGCTGCCCGACGATGGCGGCCAGGTCGCGCACGAAGACCTGCAGCAGCGCGACGATCCTCGCCAGCGCAAGGGCAGCGATCGACAGCACCGCGAGCCCCGCCAACGCCACCGCGAGACCGGCCGGCGTGGGCCGGAGGCCAGTCGCCACCAGCAGCACGACGACGACCAGCAACCCAAGGCCATCGACCAGCACGCTGGCCAGCACGCGGGCGTGCACGTACAGCGATGCCGGCAAGGGCACGCGGGCGATCAGGCCGGCGTGGTCGAGGTAGGTCGTGGTGGCGCGATTCACCGCGTTCGCGAACAGCAGCCACGGGAACAGGCCCAGCGCGAGGAAGGCCGGATACGGCAACCCCGCGCCGCCCGCACGCGCGGGCAGCAGGGTCCCGAACACGAGGGCCAGCACGCCGAGCTGCAGCAGCGGCTGCAGGCCCAGCCACGCGCCGCCGAGCAGGCTGCCCTGGTAACGCTCGCGCCACTCGCGCGCGAGGAGTTCGCGCAGCACGGCGCGGTGGGCGACCGCCATGGTCCGGGCTCAGCGCTCCGGGGCGGCGGCGCCGGCCGGCGGCGCCATGCCCTGGAAGCGCTGGATGTAGTCGTCGGTGAGGGTGCGTGCGCCCTCGCTGCTGCGGACGACGCGCGGCGTGATCAGCAGCAGCACCTCGCTGCGCGCGTTGGCGCGGCCCTGCTGGCCGAACAGGCCACCGACGACCGGCAGGCGCGACAGGCCCGGCGCGCCCGAGCTGGACCGGCTGTCGGTCTGGCTGATCAGGCCGCCCAGCATCACCGTCTCGCCGTCGCGCACCATCGCCTCGGTCTTGACCGTGCGGGTGCTGACATTCGGGTTGCCACTGGCGCCCGAGGTGTCGCTCGGCGAGCTGATCTCCTGCTCGATCTCGAGGAAGACCATGCCGTCGCCGCCGATCCGGGGCTTCACTTTCAAGCTGGTGCCGGTGGTCAGGTACTGCACGTTCGCGATCGTGCTGCCGCCGGGGTTCGGGGTCACGGTTCCGGTGCCCGGCGTGAAGCTGGTGCTGGCGACGGCGAGGTTCTGGCCGACGTTCAGCGCGGCCCGCGCGTTGTTGCGCACGAACAGCGAGGGCGTCGACAGGATTCGGACGTCGGTCTGGCTGTCGAGCAGGTTGACGATGGCCGCCGCGTCGGCGGACGCGAAGGTGTAGGCCAGCGACGCCGGGCCGGGAACGCCCCCTGTCCCGGTGGCCTGCTGGATCCGGCCGGCCACTTGGCCAAGGCTGCCGCGCCCCGGGCGCAGGTTGCGCAGCTCGGCCGGCACGGCATTGTCAAAGAACCAGTTCACGCCGTAGGCGAGGCTGCCCTGCAGCGTCACCTCGAGGACCTGCGCCTCGATGTGCACCTGCGCCGGCATCACGTCGAGCCGCTCGATCGCCCGGCGGATCGACTCCCACTGCGCCGGGCTGGCGCGCACCATCAGGGCGTTGCTCTCGTCGATCGCGCTGATGCCGATGCCCGAGTCGCCGGACCCCTTCGACCCCGTTCCACCGGTCGGGCCCGGGACCGGGGACGGCTGCGAGATCTGCGCCGGCGCGCGAGAGACGTCGCCCAGCGTCACGGGGGTCAGGCCCGGCGCGATGTCGGCGGACCCGCCGGACGAGGCCGACACCGAAGCGTCGAAGACCGTCCCGAGCTGGGTCGCGAGGTCGGCCGCCTTCATGTACTTCACCTCGTACACGAACAGGCGCGCGCCCTCCCCCGCGAGGTCGATGCGCTCGATCCACTGCTGCGCCTCGCGCAGGTAGCGCGGCTGCGGCGTGATCACGATGATCGAGTTGCTGCCCTCGACCGGCAGGAAACGGAACATGCCGGCCAGCGGCGACCCGCTCTCCTCGCCGAACACCTTCTCCAGCGCGGTGATGACCTTCTCCGGCTCGCTGCCCTGGATCGGGAACACGCCGACGGACATGCCCTTCAGCCAGTCGACGTCGAAGATGCGCACCGTACGCAGGTAGTTGTCGAGCTCCCCACGGCTGCCAGAGAGCACCAGCAGGTTGCGCGCGTTGTCGGCCTGCACGATCGCGCCTTCGCGGACGTAGGGCTTGAGCAGCTTCTGCATCTCCGTCGCGGAGACGTATTGCAGCGGCACGGCGCGCAGCTCGAAGCCGCGCGCGTCGGTGGTGTCGCCGGTGCGCGGCGACAGGTTGCCGGCGACCGCCTGGTCGGCGGGCAGGATCGCGTAGCGGCCGTTGCTCCAGACCAATCGGGCGTTGTTCCAGCCCAGCACCATCTCCAGTAGCGACAGCGCCTGCGCCGGGCTGACCGGGCGCGGCGTGGCGAGCGTCACGGTGCCCTGCACGGTCGGGGCGATCACGTAGTTCTGCTGCAGCAGGTCGCCGAGGATGGCCTTGACCACCGCATGCAGCGACTCGCCCTCGAAGTTGAAGGTGGCCTCGCCGCCTTCGGGCAGCTGCGGCGGCGGCGACGCGGCCACCGTCTCGTCGATCGTGCGGCCGGTGCCCTCCTGCAAGCGGGCGTCAGCGCGCGGCGTGCCGCCAAGGGCCTCGCCGTCGCCGCGGGCGATCACCGGCTGCGGCGGGGGCGCCGGGTTGCGGGCGATCTCGGGAAGGGGCGTGGTCGCGCAGCCCGCCAGCACGGTGGCGATGGCGGCGGCGAGCAGCGGACGCGGGGAGACGGTCATGGTCATCGTTCGGCGGAAGGCGCGTTGGCGTTGGCGGCCTGCTCGCGCAGCTGCGCGCGGCGGGCCTCGATGCGGGCTCGGATGGCCTCGACCTGCGCCTGCTCCTCGGCGGCGCGGCGCGCGGCCTCGTCGTTGGCGGCGGTGGCCTGCTCGACGAGCGAGGGTGGATTGCTGCTGGCGGGCACGGGCAGGGCCGGCACGCCCGGTGCCGGCGTGCCGCCGGTGACCGTGCCGCCGGACAGGCCCTGGGCGGGCTTCGGCGCGGCGGCATCGGTCGGGAACTGCACCGGGGTCGGCGCGACACCGCCCTTGCCGTCGAAGACGCGGAGGTCGAGCACGCGCTGCCCACCGGGGCCGTCGAGCACGGCGCGGCGCGGCTCGAGGCCGGCCAGGCGCCACGACGTGCCGGGGATGGTGTCGCCGAGGCGGACGCGGCGCTGCACCTGCCCGTCCTGTTCCCCGAAGATCGCCATCTTCAGCGTCCCGGTCAGCAGCACCGAGGTCAGCACGCCCTCGAACGGCGCCTCGGCCTCGGTGGCGGCCACGGCGACCGGCGCCGGCCGGCGGTCGGCATTGAGCAGCGGGCGTTCGCCCACGGCGAGGTACTGGCTGGGCGACCCGAGGCGCGTGTCGCCGACGGCGCGATGCACCGTGGGCAGCGGCGGTGCCAGCGCCAGGTCGTCGGGATGCGGCCCGACGCGCCCGCCGAGGCCGGCGAAAGCGGCGACGAGCAGGCCGGCGCTCCATGCGGCGAAGGCCGCGGCCAGGAGGGTGGCGGGGCGCAGGCCGTCAAGCACCGGGGCTCTCCTTGGGCGGGGCCTGCGGCGCGGCGGGCGCGGCCGGGCGCAGGAAGCCATAGAGATCGAAGGTCACGTCGATGCGGCTGTCGCCCGGCGCCTGGCCGGCGCCGAAGAATGCCGAGAGGCTCTGCAAGGCGAGGTTGTCGACGAACAACTGCGGGCGTCCACCCTCCAGCGCGTGCAGCACCTGGCCCAGCGCGGCCGCGTCGCAGCGCAACCGGATCTGCACGGTCACGCGCGGGTACGGGGCGTCGGTCGCCACGTCCAGCGGCGTGCGGGCGGTGATCTCGCAGGCCAGCGGGTTGGGCGCGGCACGGCGCACCTCGGCCTCGAGCCGGCTGACGAGCGCAGCGGTGGCGAGATCGCGGTCGGGCTCGGCGAGGAAGCCCGGGTCGGCGGCCTCGGCCGCGCGCAGGTCGGCGAGCGCCGACTCCAGCGCCGGGCGCTGGGCCGCCTCCATCCGCAGCCCGAGCTCCTCGTCGCGGACGTCGGCGATGCGATCGCCCAGCGCCAGCATCGGGGCGGTCCACCACCAGTGCACGAGCAGGCCATAGGCCACCGCGCCGGCGAGCCCCAGCCCGAGCAGCGGCCGGAAACGGGCGAGGCCATCAACGCGCGGCATCGGCGCCTCCCGGGGCGAGCTGGGCGATGACGGTGAAGCTGTCGCGGCCGGTCGCCGGGTCCTTCTGGACCATGCCGGCGAGCGCGGGCGAGCGCAGGAACGGCGAGCCCTGCAGCTGGGCGACGACGCTGCCCGACGACACGGCGAGGCCGGTCATCGTGACCCGGTCCTGCTCGATCATCAGCCGCGTCAGGTAGACGTCGTCCGGCAGGCGGCGGGTGAGGTCGTCGAGGACCTCGAGGGCGGTCGGGCGCGCGGCGCGGGTCTCGGCGAGGAAGTTCGCCGCCGTGGCGGCGCCGTCGAGCTGGGCGCGCAGGGCGCGGGCCTGGCGGGCCGCATCGAAGGCGGCGTCGCGACGGGCTTCGAGGTCGGCCAGCGCGCGTTCGCGATGCGCCAGCGTGACGAGGCCGGCGAGCACCAGCGCCAGCGCCGCGCCACCGAGCAGGGCCGCGCGCAGCCGGCCGTCGCGGTCGACGCGCACGCGACGCGACGGCGCGGGCAACAGGTTGCGACGCCGGCCCGCACGATGCGCGGCATCGTCGAGGTCCACGCCGGCCAACCGCTCGGCCAGGGGACCGAGCGCCGCCAACGCGGCGTCGAGCCGCGCGCGCGGCAGCACGGCGAGCTCGACGCGCAGCTGCCCGGCCTTCGCGTCGCGGGACAGCACCTGCCCGGCGAACACGACCTGGTCGGGCGGGAACGGCGTCTGCCGATCGATCTCATGGCGCAGCACGGCGTCCAGCTGCGGCTCGGCGGCGGCCGGCACGACCAGTTCGCGCACCAGGCCATCGCGCGCCGGCAGGACCAGCCAGACCTCGCCGTCGACGCCACGACGGTCCAGGCTGGCGCGCAGGGACGCGCCCGATTCGGCCTCGAACGGCAGGTCGCCCAGCGTCTCGCGGCGGGCACCGGCCTGCTCCTCGACGAGCAGACGCGTGCCCTCCGGGCGCAGCCACAGGCGGCGCACCGGCGGGAACCAGACGTCACGCCCGCTCTCGGGCAGCAACGCAAGCAGCCCGTCCCACCACGCGGCAAGGGCGGCCGGAAGCGGGCTGGCCGCCCAGCGCAGGCGCAGCGAATCCCAAGAGGCGTTGGCGAGGGGGGCGTTGGCCATCAGTCCTGTTGTCCGTGGCGCCACGACAGCGGCGTGTAGACCTGGCCGAGGAAGCCCCCGGCGCCGACCCGGACGGTGGCTTCGAGTTCGGCCCTTGGCCCGTCGGCGCGCGCGGCGCGGCTCGAAATACTATACGTGCCGGTCCCGGTCGCGGCGAGGACAAGCCCGCCCGGAAGCGCCGGCGGCGGCAGGCCGGGCTGCATCGCGGCGCGCGCGGCCAGCACCTGGTCGACCAGGGGCGGCGCGAGACCCATCGCCAGCAGCACCGGCCGGTCGGCGAAGGCGAGGTTGGGCTGCGCCAGCCCCGTGTACACGGTCAGGTAGGGGCGCATCGCCCGGTAGGCCCCCGGGCGCAGCCCCAGCACCCGCTGTACTTCCGGCACCTGCGCGAACGCCCGGTTCGCCGGGCCGTAGGGCAGGCCCGCCGCGCGGTACTCGCCGGCCTCCGCGCCGCCGGACGGGCCGACGAGGCTGTCGGCATCGCGCCAGTCCACGATGGCGGCCGCGACGGCCGCCGCCTCGGGGGCCGGCAGGCCCGCCTGCTCGCCGAGGCGCGCCAGCAGCGTCACGTCGGCGACATTGAGGTCGACCTTGCCGCTCTCGTCGGTGATCGCGACGTCGACCGTGATGCCGTCGCCGAGGTCGAGCCGCGTGGGGCGCCCGTCCGGGATCGGGCGACGCGCCGGATCGACCGCGAGCAGGCGCGCCGCCGCCGCCTCGAGCCCGGCCTCGGCCGCGGCCTCCAGCGCCAGGCGCTGCCGCTGCGCGGAGGCCTGCAGCGCCTCGACATGGGCGTTCAGCGCGAACAGGCCGACGATCGATGCCAGCAGCACCAGCAGCCACATCACGACCAGCAGGGCGACGCCGCGCTGCCTCATCGCTCGCCCTCCCCGCGCGTGTCGCGGCGCGCGGCCTCGGGCAGCAGGCCGACCACGCCGGACAGGCTGTAGCGCAGCGGCACGACCATCGTCGGGAAGCGCCAGCGGCGGTCGCGGAAGCGCGCCTCGAGCCGCACCTGCGTCGGCAGCTGGCCCGGCCGTTCCCACTCGCCGCGCCAGTCCTCGGGACGGCCGTCCGGGCCGAAGCCGCGCACCGAGAAGCGTGCGTCCTCGAGCCCGTCGATCAGCACCTCCGCCGGACGCTCGGGCGGCAGCACCCCGGTCGGCGTCATCATCCGGTACTCGAAGACCAGGGCCTGGCCGCCGCGCCCCCGCACGAGTCGGAACACCTGCACGTATGCCCCGCCCCGGGCCAGCGTGCCCGGCATCAGGCCGACGAAGGCGAGCCGGTCGGGCGCGACCTCGAGCAGCGTCAAGGCCTCGATCCCCTCGGTGGGATCGAGCGGCTGCGGCAACGCGTCGGCCACCTGCCGGCGCACGAAGGCCTGGGCCGTGCGCAGCCGGTCGTTGTGCAGCGCCAGGCGTTCGGCCGAGGCGCCGGCGCGGGCCGCGCCCTGCACGATGCCGAAGGCCAGTGCCAAGGCCGCGGCGAGCAGCGCGGTCGCGAGCAGCAGTTCGACGAGGCTGAAGCCGCGGCGGTTCACCGGTCCTCCGGCAGCGCATAGAGCGCGCGCAGGGTCTGGACCTCGAGCTGGCCCGGCGATTCGCCGTCGCCCCAGCGCACGGTCAGCACGGCGCGGTACAGCACGGGTTCGGTGGGTGCGTTCAGGTCGACGCCCGCACCCGGCGCGACCGGCGTGCGCGTCGGCGGGGCCGGCCACGGGTCGACCACCGGCCGCACGTCCAGCGTCCAGCGGTAACGGCCGCCGTCGATCACGCCCGAGCGCGTGCCGGGGCGCAGGCGCTCCATTCGCCCGAGGTTGTCGAGCAGGCTGCGGGCATGCAGGGCCGCTTCGTTGCCGCGCTCCGCGGCCGCGGTGTCGCGCAGGCCGTTGGAGAGCAGGCCCAGCAGCAGCACCGACGCCCCGCCCAGCAGCGCGACTGCGAGCAGCACCTCGAGCAGCGTGAAGCCGGCCGCGCGCTTCATCGCCCCTCGCCGCGCTCGACGCGGACCGCGCCGGTGAGCCACGCCACATCGACCCGCCATGCGGCGCTGTCGCGGCTCAGCACGATGCGACCGCCGCTGCTGGTGCCGTCGGCGAAGAAACGGATCGCCGCCTCGTCCGGGCCGGGCTGGGCCTCGCGGGCCACGGTGGCGCGGAGCGACAGGCCTTCCGGCAACGACCCCGAACGCCGCGCCTCCCCGCCCGCCGGGCCGCTGGCCCAGTGCCGCGACGCCGGATCGAGCCGGAACACCTGGTCCTCGCCGGTGGCGACGGCGCGCGCGCGGGTGGCGCGCAACTCGGCGGCCAGCCGCGCGGTCGCGTCACGCAACTGCTGGCCCGGCAGCGCGCCGGCGACGGCGCCGCCCAGCAGCGCCAGCGCCGAGGCCATCACCGCGACGACCAGCAGCAGCTCCAGCAGCGTGAAGCCCGCCGAACGCGGGGCGCACGAACGACGTCGGGCGGGCGCGGGGGCGGGCATCGCGGCGCGCGCGTCCGGCCAGGGCTCAAGGACGGACGATGTCGGCGTCCACGCCCTCGCCGCCGGGCGCCCGGTCCGCGCCGGTGCTGACCAGCTCGAACGGGCCGTTGGCGCCGGGGGCGCGCAACGTGATCGCCTGCCCCCACGGATCGCGCAGGTCCTCGACCTTGCGGACGTAGGGGCCCAGCCAACCCGGCGTGCCGGGGTAGGTCACGAGGTTCTCCAGCGACGCGGGCATCTGGCCCGTGTCCATGCGGTACTGCTCGATCTTCGCCGCCAGGGCCTCCAGCTGCGTGCCCGCGAGGCGGGCATTGGCGCGATCGGCGCCGCCGAAGATCTGCGACGCGGCGAAGGCCATGATCCCGGCGATCAGCGCCACGACGATCAGGATCTCCATCAGCGTGAACCCGGCCTGCGCCGCGCGGGGGGACATCGAACGCATCACAACACTCCTGCATTGCTGGTGAGTTGGTAGATCGGGACGAGCACGGCCATGATCACGATGCCGACGACGACGGCCATCAGCAGCGTGACCAACGGCACCAACGCCGACAGCGCGCGCTCCAGCGCACGGCGGGTCTCGGCGTCGAAGGCGTCGGCCACCTTCAGCAGCATGCCGCCGAGTTCGCCGCTCTCCTCGCCGACCTGCACCATCTGCACGGCCAGCCGGGGGAAGCGCTTGGTGCGGGCCAGCGCGAAGCCGAGGCCCTGCCCGCCCTTCACGTCCTCGGTGGCCTGGGCCAACGCCTCGCCGAGCGCCACGTTGGCCACCGACTGCCGGGCGATGCCCAGCGACGCCAGCAGCGGCACGCCGTTGCCGAGCAGCGTGCCCAGCGTGCGGGCCAGCCGCGCGGTCTCGAAGCGGGCCGCCAGCGGCCCGAGCCGCGGGCGGTCGAGCAGCCAGGCGTCGAAGGCGGCGCGCGGGCCCGGGCGGCGCAGGTGGCGCAGCGCGGCCAGAAGGCCCAACCCGACGGCGATGAACATCGGCAGGCCCCAAGTGCGCAGGAACAGGCCCGTGGCCAGCACGGCCTCGGTGTACCAGGGCAGCGTGACCTCGGCCGAGCGCAGCAGTTCATCGAACTGCGGCACGACGAAGGCCAGCAGCAGCACGATGACCGCGCCCACCATGACGAGCAGCAGCACCGGGTAGACGAGCGCCGACACCAGCTGCGCGCGCAGTGCGGCGCTGCGCTCGAGGTGGTCGGCCAACCGCGCGAGCGCCGGCTGCAGGCCGCCCCCGGCCTCGCCGGCGCGGACCAGGTTCACGTAGAGCCGCGGGAACAGGCCGTGCTGCTGCTCCAGCGCCGCCGACAGCGGCAGGCCCCCGCGCACCGCGTCGCGGATGCGTTCAATGACGCGGCGGCCTTCGGGACGCTCCGGCAGTTCGACCAGCGTGCCCAACGCGCGGTCCAGCGCCTGGCCGGCGGCCAACAGCGTCGCGAGCTGCTGGGTGAACTGCAGCACGCCGGCGTCGTCGAGCGCCGCGCGGCGGAACAGCGCCGCCACGCCCTCGCCGCCCGCGGCATCGCCACTCGCCACCTGCACAGGCAAATGGCCCTGCTCCTGCAGGCGCGCGACGACGTCCTCGGCGCGGCCGGCCTCCATCGTGCCGGCGAGGGTTTCGCCGGCGGGGCTCAGGGCGGTGTAGCGGAACAGCGCCACGCGATCACGCCTCTTCCGTCACGCGCAGCACTTCCTCGATCGTCGTCTGTCCAGCCAGCGCCTTGGCGAGCCCGTCCTCGTACATCGTGCGCATGCCGCGAGCGCGCGCCTCGCGCTCGATCTCGGCACTCGTGGCGTGCTGCATGACGAGCTTGCGGATGGCGTCGTCGACGACGAGGAACTCCATGATCGTCGTGCGGCCGAGGTAGCCGGTCGGCGTCAGCGCCGACGGCATCGGGCGGTAGAGGTGGATCGGGCCTTCCGGCTGCAGGCGGCGCAAACCGAATTTCTCGATCTCTTCGGGAGAGACCTCGTAGCGCTCGGCATGGGTCGGCTCCAGCTTGCGCACGAGTCGCTGGCCGAGGATGCCGTTGACCGTCGAGGTGAGCAGATAGTCCTCGACGCCCATGTCGAGCAGACGCGTGATGCCGCCAGCCGCGCTGTTCGTATGCAGCGTGCTGAGCACGAGGTGGCCGGTGAGCGCCGACTGGATCGCGATCTTCGCCGTCTCCAGGTCGCGCATCTCGCCGATCATGATGATGTCCGGGTCCTGGCGGACGATGCTGCGCAGCGCCGTGGCGAAGTCGAGGCCGATCTGCGCCTTCGCCTGGATCTGGTTGATGCCCTCGATCTGGTACTCGACCGGGTCCTCGACCGTGATGATCTTGACGTCGTCGGTGTTGAGCTTGGAAAGCGCGGTGTAGAGCGTCGTCGTCTTGCCCGAACCGGTGGGGCCCGTGACCAGCAGGATGCCGTGCGGCTGGTCCAGCACCTTCATGAAGCGCGGCAGGAACTCGTCGGTGAAGCCCAGCGTGTGGAAGTCGAACACCACCGACTCGCGGTCGAGCAGGCGCATCACCACGCTCTCGCCGTGCTGCGTCGGCACGGTGCTGACGCGCAGGTCGAGCTCCTTGCCCTGCACGCGCACCATGATGCGGCCGTCCTGCGGCAGGCGGCGCTCGGCGATGTTGAGCTTCGCCATGATCTTGATGCGAGAGATCACCGCCGCTGTCAACGCGGCGGGCGGGCTCTCGGCGTCGATCAGCACGCCGTCGATGCGGTAGCGCACCTTCAGTCGCGTCTCGAACGGCTCGATGTGGATGTCGGAGGCCCGCGTCTCGACGGCGCGCTGGATCAACAGGTTGACGAGGCGGATCACCGGCGCCTCGGAGGCGAGGTCGCGCAGGTGCTCGACGTCGTCCTCCTCGCGCGACTCTTCGCCGACGTCCTCGACGATGGCGCCCAGCGCGCTGCGCCCCTGGCCGTAGTAGCGCTCGACGAGATCGCTGATCTCCGAGCGCAGTCCGACCGCCAACTTCACCTCGCGGCCGGTGGCGAGGCGCACGGCGTCGGCGAGGTAGGCGTCCTGCGGGTCGGCGCAGAGCACCGTGACCGAGGCCTCGTCCTCGCCCACAGGGCAAAGGCCGTGGTGCTTCAGGAACTTCAGCGACAGCTGCACGTTCGCCGGCGGGGCGTCCGGGCAATCCTTGGCGGCCAGCACCGGCAGGTGCAGCACGTCGCCGAGGGTGTCGGCCATGTCGCGCTCGGACACCATGCCGAGCTTCACCAGCAGCGAGGGCAGGCCACCGCCCGTTTCCGCCCGCAAGCGTTCTGCGCGGACGAGGTCGGCGTCCTTCAGGCGACCACGGGCCACGAGGGCCGAGGCGATGCGCGCGTCCAGGCTGGGATCGAGGTCGAGGGGGGCGTCGGTATCGGCCATGGGCCAAGGGTAGCAGGGGCGGGCGGCGCCCGAGGATGCATCCCGCGCGGCGAGGAAGCGCGCCTCGTGGGCTCAGCGTGCCGCCGCCCCCTCGTGCTGCTCGCTCCAAGCGCCGAACACCGCTCGCACCGTCTCGAACTGCTCGCCGGGCCAATAGGCCGTCCGGCCAAGAAGACCCGCCTCCGTCCCCAAGACCGGCAGCCCTTCCACGGCTTGTTGCCAAGACGCGACGGCGGCATCCCGACGCCCCAGCCGCCATTCGGCCAAGGCGCGGCTGTAGGGCGCCCAGAACGGCCGACCGCCGTGGAGGCGCTCGGCCTCCGCCCACGCCTCCAAGGCCCGCTCATTGCTGCCCGCGTTCAACAACGCCCAGCCGTGCGACCAGAGGACGCGGCGGCGCAGCAACAGGTTGTCGCCCGCCGCCGCGAGCGCTCGGGCGTAATCCACCTCGGCGAGGTCGTGTTGACCCACCGCATGGCGCTGGAAGCCGCGCTCGACCAGCAGGCGGGGATCGTCGGGGGAGCGTTCGAGCGCGCGCTCCACCGCGTGGAGGCGGTCACGACGCGAGGCGAACTCGGTCGTGGTGAGCGAGAGCGGCACGTAGCGCGCCGCAGGGTCCGGGTCGTCGTAGCGATCCGCGGCGGGGAGGCTCCGGGCCGGAGGCTCGGCCGCGGCATCGAGCAGTGCGGCAGCGACGGGGCTGCAGGCCAGGGTGATCGCCATTCCAAGGCTGATCGTCATCGTGCGCATCCGGCGTCCTTCGCCATACGGGGGGCTTCCAGCCTGCCATGGGCACGGCCGTATCGGCCAGACGGTCCGAGGAATCCCCGGTGACGAAGGCCGGTTCGCTCGGATGGAGGCGCGCCTGCCATCGCAGCGCGGGGTGACGCTGTGGCGAACCGCGCCCGGCGCCGGGGTGTTCCGCGGCAGCGAGCCACGGAGGGCGAGCGCCGCGAGTGAGGGCAGGACGCCCGATCGAGCGGACAGCGGAACCCCCGGTGACGCAGGCAGGTTCGCTCGCATCGGGAAGCGCCTGCCTTCGCGGGCCGCCGGGCCAGGGCGCGCCTGCCTTCGCGGACCGCCGGTCCCCGCCGGCTCAGGCTCCGCGTCCCGCTCCGCATTCGCCGGCGCTCGGCGTCCTGCCTCGCTGCCGGGGACCCAGCGTTCCGCGGGCGCGGCGCGGGGCGGGCTTGCAGCGACATGGGCACGACGCGCAAGACACCTCGCAGCGAACCGCGCCCGGCGCCGGGGGGTTCCGCGGCAGCGAGCCACGGAGGGCGAGCGGCGCGAGTGAGGGCAGGATGCCCGATCGAGCGGACAGCGGAATCCCCGGTGACGCAGGCAGGTTCGCCCCGACGGAGGCTCAGGCAAGTTCGCCCCGATGGGGCGGCATGCCGACTCAGCCCACGAACACCCGCGCGTTGCGGAACAGGCGCAGCCACGGCGACGCCTCGCCCCATTCGGCCGGCGCCCAGCTCAGCTGCACGGTCCGGAACACCCGCTCCGGGTGCGGCATCATCAGCGTGGCGCGGCCGTCGCGCGAGGTCAGGCCGGCGATGCCATCGGGCGAGCCGTTCGGGTTGGCCGGGAAAGCCTGGGTGACGCGGCCCTCGCTGTCGACGTAACGCATCGCCACCGCGGCCGTCGTCCGGTGGGCGTCGTCGCTGAAGCGCGCGCGGCCCTCGCCGTGCGAGACGACGATCGGGATGCGCGAGCCGGCCATGCCCCTTAGCAGCACCGAGGGCGAGTCCTCGACCAGCACCTGCGCCACCCGCGCCTCGTACTGCTCGCTCAGGTTGCGGACGAAGCGCGGCCAGTGCTCGGCCCCGGGAACGAGGTCCTTGAGCTGGGCCAGCATCTGGCAGCCGTTGCAGACGCCAAGGCTGAAGGTGTCCGTCCGCGCGAAGAACGCGGCGAAGGGCTCACGCAGGCTGTCTCGGGTGAGGATCGAGGTGGCCCAGCCGCGGCCGGCGCCCAGCACGTCGCCGTAGCTGAAGCCGCCGCAGGCCGCGAGGCCCTTGAAGCTGTCCAGGCGCACCCGGCCCTCGATCAGGTCGCTCATGTGCACATCGACGGCGGTGAAGCCGGCACGGTCGAAGGCCGCCGCCATTTCGATCTGGCCATTGACGCCCTGCTCGCGAAGGATCGCCACCCGCGGGCGGACGCCCGTGGCGATGTAGGGCGCGGCAATATCGTCCTGCGGCTCGAATGCGAGCTTCGGCGCCAGGCCGGCATCGTCGAAACGGCGGCGGGCCTCTTTTTCCTCGTCCGCACAGGCGGGGTCGTCGCGACGCTGCTGCATGGCGTGGCTGGTGGTCCACCAGGCGTCGAAGAGTTCCGTCCACGGCCACTCGGCCAGCACCCGACCCTCGTCGCCGACGCGCACGCGCGGCGCGGCCACCGGCTTGCCGACGCGCTGCGTGCATTCGGTCAGGCCATGGCGCTCGACGAGGTCGGCGAAGGCGGCACGGTCTTCCACGGCCACCTGCACCACCGCACCCAGCTCTTCGGCGAACAGGCTGCGAAACGGATCATCGCCCCAGCCGTCGAGCGCGAGATCAAGGCCAAGATGGCCGGCGAAGGCCATCTCGCACAGCGTGGCGAAGGCACCGCCGTCGCTGCGGTCGTGGTACGCGAGCAGCAGCTGGTCCTCGCGCGCCTCGTTGACGAGGGCGACGAAATCCTTGAGCCGCTGCGGGTCGTCGAGGTCGGGCGCGGCGCCGCCGAAGGCGTTGAAGCACTGCGCGAGGATCGAGCCGCCCAGGCGCTTCTTGCCGGCACCCAGGCCGATCAGCCACAGCTCGGAATCGACGCCGCGCTTCAGGTCGGGCGTGAGCTGCGCGCGCACGTCGGCCACGCGGGCGAAGGCGGTGATGATCAGCGACACCGGCGAGACCGACTTCTGCGGGCCGTCGGTCGTCGCGTACTGCGCCTGCATCGACAGCGAGTCCTTGCCGACCGGGATCGACAGGTCGAGCTCGGGGCAAAGCTCGAGGCCGACGGCCTTCACCGCATCGAACAGCGCGGCGTCCTCACCGGGGTGCGAGCAAGCCGCCATCCAGTTGGCTGAAAGCTTCACTTCCTCGAGGGCGCCGATCGGCGCGGCCACAAGGTTGGTGATGGCCTCGCCAACCGCCATGCGCGCGGAGGCCTTGGCATCGATCAGGGCCAACGGCGTGCGCTCGCCCATCGCCATGGCTTCGCCAGCAAAGCCGTGGAAATCGGTGAGGGTGATGGCGACATCGGCCACCGGCAGCTGCCACGGGCCGACCATCTGGTCGCGCGCGGTGAGGCCACCGACGCTGCGGTCACCGATGGTGATGAGGAAGCTCTTGCTCGCGACCGTCGGATGCGAAAGCACGCGCAGGCCGGCCTCGCGCAGGTCGAGCGCGGCGGTGTCGAGCTTCGGCCAGCGCGTCGCGGCCCCATGGGCGGTGTCGCGGTGCATCTTCGGCGCCTTGCCGAACAGGACGTTCATCGGAAGATCGATGGGACGCGAGCCGTCAGGCGCTTCCAGCACCAGCACCTCGTCGGTCGTGGCCACGCCGACCGCGGCATACAGGCAGCGCTCGCGCGCGCAGATGGCGTCGAACTCGGCCAAGTGCTCCGGCGCGATGCCGAGCACGTAGCGCTCCTGCGACTCGTTGCACCACAGCTGCATCGGCGACAGCGACGGGTCGTCGCTCGGGATCTTCGCCATCTGGATGCGGCCGCCGAGGCCGGCGTCGTGCAGCAGCTCCGGGATGGCATTCGACAGGCCACCGGCGCCGACGTCGTGGAAGGCGCGGATGGGATTGCCGGCACCGAGCGCCACGCAGCGGTCGATGACCTCCTGCACGCGGCGCTCCATCTCCGGGTTGTCGCGCTGCACCGAGGCGAAATCGAGGTCCTCGCTGCTCTGGCCGGAGGCGAGCGAACTCGCGGCACCGCCACCGAGGCCGATCAGCATCGCCGGGCCGCCGATCACGATGACGAGGTCACCGTCGCGCAGGCCGAGCTTCTTCACCTGGACGCGGTCGATGGCACCGAGGCCGCCGGCCAGCATGATCGGCTTGTCGTAGGCGCGGACGAGGCCCGGCGTTTCCGTCGGCAGTTCGAAGCTGCGGAAGTAGCCCGACAGCGCCGGGCGGCCGAACTCGTTGTTGAACGCGGCCGCGCCCAGCGGGCCGTCGCGCATGATCTCGAAGGCCGGGGCCATGCGCGGGTTGAGCACGCGCGGCTGTTCCCAGGGCTGCAGCGCGCCGGGGATGCGCAGGTGCGACACGGTGAAGCCGGTCAGTCCCGCCTTGGGCTTGCCGCCGCGTCCGGTGGCGCCCTCGTCGCGGATCTCGCCGCCGGCGCCAGTGGACGCACCCGGGAAGGGCGAGATCGCCGTCGGGTGGTTGTGGGTCTCGACCTTGATGCAGTACGCGCTGTCGGCGACCGGCTCGGCCACGTACTCGCCGCTGGCGAGGTCGGGGCGGAAACGGCGGCCCGGATGGCCTTCGACCACGGCCGCGTTGTCGGCGTAGGCGGTGAGCGTGAACTGCGGTGTCGCGGCGTGCGTCGCCTTGATCATCTTGAACAGCGAGTGGGCCTGGTCCTCGCCGTCGATGGTCCAGCTGGCGTTGAAGATCTTGTGCCGGCAGTGCTCGGAGTTCGCCTGCGCGAACATCATCAGCTCGGCGTCCGTCGCGGGCCGGCCCAGCTGGGTGTAGGCGTCCTGGAGGTAAGCGATCTCGTCCTCGGACAGCGCGAGGCCGAGGCGGCCGTTCGCGGCTGGCAGCGCCGCCGGAGCGATGTGCTCGACGGCGCCCTTCGGCGGCACGCGGAACAGGGCTTCGGCTTCGTCGAGCGTCGCCACGAACGATTGCGTCATCGGATCGTGCAGCACCCGCGAAAGGCGGCGGGCGGCGTCCGCGTCCGCGGGCCAATTCGCGACATCGATGCGCAGGCCGCGCTCGACGCGGGCGATGGCATGTCCGGCCCCGCGCAGGATCTCGGTGGCCTTGCTGGCCCAGGGGGAGAGCGTCCCGAGACGCGGCACCACGAAGCGGCTGACCGCTCCGTCCGGCGTCGGCGTGGTGGCGAAGCAGCCTTCGAGGATCGTGCCGATGGCCGCCGTGTCCAGCCGCGCGCCTGGCTGCGGCTGCACGAGGTAGACGTGGTGGGTGCCGGCGATGCCGACCCCCGGGGCGATCCCGCGCAACGTCTCGAGCAGGCGGTGCAGGCGGAAGTCCGACAGGGCCGGCAGGCCCTCGAGCACGATCATGGACCAGCGGTTCCGGCGGGGCGGGGCCGCGATTCTAGCAGACCCCCTCCCGCCGCCCGGGTCCGGGCGGCTCAGCCGCCGGCGGCGCGGGCCTCGCGCTCGACGGACTGCAAGGCCTCGAGGAGGCGCTGGGGCTCGAGATAGCCGCCGACCTGGGCGCCATTGGGGGCATAGACGGCCGGGGTGGCATTGACGCCGATGTCGCGGCCCAGCGCGAACTCGCGGGCGACGGGGTTCTCGCAGCGCGTGGCCGGCAGGGCCTTGCCGGCCTTGGCCTCGGTCATCGCCTGCCGCGGGTCCTTCGCGCACCAGACGGATTCGGCCTTGGCCCAGCTCTCCGAGCCCTCCCCGGCGCGCGGGAAGAACAGGTACTCCACCGCGATGCCGAGCGCGTTGTACTCGGCGATGTGGGAATGGAACATGCGGCAGTAGCCGCAGTCGATGTCGGTGAAGACCGTCACCGTGTACTTCGGGTCGCGCGGCGCGAACACGATGCGCTGGGCGCTCGGGATCGCCTTCAGACCGGCGACACGGATGTCGTCCATCGCCGACTCGGTGAGGTTGCGGCGCGCCTGGAAGTCGATGAGGTTGCCGTCGATCACGTAGCGGCCGTCATTGCTGACGTAGATCACGCGGCCGGCGACGACGGCCTCGGTGTAGCCCGCGATCGGTGCCGCGCGAAGGCGCTTCACCTCGACGCCCGGCAGGGCTTGGGCGATGGTCGCGCGAACGGCGGCTTCCCCGGCGGCAGGGGCCGCGGCCGGCGCGGTCGGGGCCGGCTGGGCGCAGGCGGCGAGGCTGGTGCCGAGGGCGGCGACGAGGAGGGCGCGACGGAGCATCGGGAATCCTGGAAGGGAACGGGGCGGAAAGGGCGCCATTGAAGCACAGGCGCCGGGGATGGACCTCGCGCGGCGCCCCGGGTTCCCCGCCGCCCTCAGCCGCGGGGATGGTGGGCGGCGTGCAGGCGCTTGAGGCCTTCGCGGGCC
>JAJTHD010000251.1 GCA_021297925.1 Lysobacteraceae bacterium | reverse complement strand
GGCATCGACCAGCCCTTCCACATCCTCGAGCAGGACACCTACTCGGTGGTGAAGCGCGTCGTGCCCGAGGGCAAGACGATGTGCTCGCTGTGCTCGCGCCTGCGCCGCGGCGCGCTCTACACCTATGCCGAGCAGAACGGCTTCACCAAGATCGCGCTGGGCCACCATCGCGACGACCTGCTGGCCACCTTCTTCCTGAATCTGTTCTTCCACGCCAAGCTGAGCGGCATGCCGCCCAAGCTGCAGAGCGACGACGGCAAGCACACGGTGATCCGCCCGCTGGCCTACGTGAAGGAGGTCGACATCGCGGCCTATGCCGACGCGAAGGCCTTCCCGATCATCCCCTGCACGCTGTGCGGCTCGCAGGAGAACCTGCAGCGCAAGGTCGTCAAGCGGATGCTGGAGCAGTGGGAGAAGGAGTTCCCGGGACGCCTCGAGACCATCAGCCGCGCGCTCGGCGACGTGCGCCCGTCCCAGCTCGCCGACCGCACCCTCTTCGACTTCATGGCGCTGGGCCGCCGTGGCGACGCGCCGCTGCCCGATCTGCACGCATGGATGGTGGGCACGCCGGCCGCCGTCGCAGGCGATGACACCGACGAGGCCGACGATGCCGGGGCCGCCTCGTCCCCGAAACATGACGCCCTGGCCGCCCTGCGCGCCAAGGCCTTCGATCCGATCTGGAATCCTTGATGTTCTTCCGCAACCTCACGTTCTTCCGCTTCCCGTCTTCGCTCAACGCCGCCCTCGAGACCCTCGAGGACCGCCTCGTCGAGCACCCCCTCAAGCCCGTGGGCCCGCTGGAACTCGGCAGCCGCGGGTTCGTGCCGCCGATGGGCGGCGAGGGCACGGCGATGACGCACCGCCTCGGCGACTTCACCTGGGTGAGCCTGGGCCGCGAGGACCGCCTGCTGCCGGGCGCCGTGGTGAACGACGCGCTCGCCAAGAAGCTGGCGGAGATCGAGGCGAAGGAAGGCCGCAAGCTCGGCGGCAAGGCGCGCAAGCAGCTGAAGGACGACCTGATCCACGAGATGCTGCCCAAGGCCTTCATCAAGGGCTCGCGCACCTCGGCGAGCATCGACGCGAAGCACGGCATCATCGCGGTCGACGCCTCGTCGAAGAAATCGGCAGAGAACGTCGTTTCCGAACTGCGCCACGCGATGGGCAGCTTCCCCGCCGTGCCGGTGAACGCCGAAGTCTCGGTGCGCGCGGTGATGACCGGCTGGCTCAACGGCGAGCCCCTGCCCGAGGGCCTCGCGCTCGGCGACGAATGCGAGCTGAAGGACCCGGTCGATGGCGGCGCGGTGGTGAAGGCGCAGCGCCAGGAGCTGACCGCCGACGAGATCACCAAGCACCTGGAGACCGGCAAGCAGGTCACCAAGCTCGCCCTCGTGCTCGACGACCACGTCAGCTTCGTGCTCGGCGAAGACTTGATCGTGCGTAAGCTGAAGTTCCTCGACGGCGCCGTCGACCAGCTCGAGACCACCGAGCGCGATTCACTCGCCGCCGAGCTCGACGCGCGCTACGCGCTGTTCAGCGCGGAGCTGCACACGCTGTTCGGCGTGCTCGAGAAGGCGCTGAAGCTCAGCCGCGTCGACTGATCCCGGCATGGCGGCGGACCCGCCGAATCCTTGGTCCGTGCCATGCCTCGCGAAAACCCCGCCATGACGGCGGGCCCCCCGTCGCCGCATCCGCGGCGACATTCCACCAAGGAGCGTCACGATGAACCGCACCCCCCTCACGGCCCTTCTGGGCCTCGCCCTCGCTGCGTCCCCCGCCGCCCACGCCGCCGATGCTGCCCTGTCCTACACGTACGTCGAAGCCCACTACAACAGCCTCGATATCGACATCATCGATGACCTCGATCTCGGCGGTAACGGTGGTGGCGTGAACGGCAGCTTCGCCTTCGGCGACACCGGCATCTACGGTTTCGCCGGCTACGAGTCCGTGAGCGGCGATCTCAACGACGTCGATTTCGAGCTTGATCGCCTGACGGGTGGTCTTGGTTATGCGCTGCAGATCGACGATCGCCTGCACGTCATCGGCGAGGCGGCCTACGTCGACTACCGTGGCGAGGCGTCCCGTCTCGGCGAGCGGGACGACGCCAGCGTGGACGGCTACCGCGTCAGCGTCGGCGTGCGCGGCCTGATGGCCGACAACATCGAGGGCCTCGCCAAGATCGGCCACACCCGCGTCGAGGATTCGGGCTACACCCTCTTCGACGGCGCGGTGGCCGAGTTCGGTTTCCGCTGGCACATCGACGCGGCCTGGTCGGCGGGACTGTCGACGGAGCTGGGCGACGGCATCAACAGCTACAAGCTCGGCGTGCGCATGCAGTGGTGATGCACGCCGGCCCCGGCCGCCGTCGCGGCGCCCGGGGCCGGGCCACGGACGACGCCCCGCCTCGGCGGGGCGTCGTCGTTCCGGCCCTCACCCGCGCCGCCCGCACCAAGGGCGCGCGCTAGACTGCCGCGCATGTACACCCCGTGGCGCTCCTTGCTCGGCCCGGACGCGGAGCCCTCGCCCTCTCGCGAGAGCACGCGCGTCGTCTTCCTGCTCCCCGACGGCGGCACCGTGCCGCTGCATCGTGTCCGCGACCGCCGCGTCCGGCGCTTGCGCCTGACGGTGAGCGAACGGGGCGTACGCCTGTCGGTCCCATGGCGCGTGTCCGAGCGTGTCGCTCAGGCGTTCGTGCAGGACCATGCCGGCTGGATCGCCCACCATTGGGGTCGGGTGCGCGACCGCACCCCGGTCGTCGACTGGGACGCCGCTCTGCCGGCGACGCTGCCCCTCTGGAGCCAGGAGCGCGCCGTCGAGGCCCTGCCCGCCCGCACCTTGCGCGTGACGCCGGGGGAGGGCGACGGTCGGCCTTGGACGATCCATCGCCCGGCCCGTGCGGGCGGCACGGCGGTGCGCCGTGCGCTGCACGAGGCCTATGTGGCCGAAGCCCGCGCCGCCGTCGGTCGGATGCTGCCCCGGTATCTCGGCGGCTTGCCGCGGCCGCCGCGGATGTTCCGTTTCCGTGCGCTGTCCTCGTTGTGGGGCAGCCTTGCGCCGGACGGCACCGTGTCGATGGACCTGTCGCTGGTGCTGGGGCCGCCCGCGGCCTTCGAGTACGTGCTGGTGCACGAGCTCTGCCACCTGCTGCGGGCCGACCATTCGCCGGCCTTCTGGGCCGAGGTGGAGGCGCGTTTGCCGGATTGGCGCGCGCAGCGCGGCTTCCTGCGCTCGCCCGATGGGCTGGCGCTCAAGGCGCGTTGGCGGGCGATCGTTGCGACGCGCTGAGGTGCCGCGGGCTCCCCTGTGCTGCGCCCGCCGTAGTGCTCCATCGCCGCGGCGAACCTGCCGTCGTCACCGGGGATTCCGCGGTCCGCTCGATCGGGCGTCCTGCCCTCACTCGCGGCGCTCGCCCTCCGTGGCTCGCTGTCGCGGAACCCCCGGCGCCGGGCGCGGTTCGCCACGGCGTCTCCGGCGTCCGCTGTTCAAGTCACCGCGACGTCTGGTCGCGCCGCGCTCGCGGATCGCCGAGTCCCCGACAGCGAGGCAGGACGCCGAGCGCCGGCGAATGCGGAGCGGGACGCGGAGCCTGAGCCGGCCGGGGTCCGGCGGCTCGCGACGGCAGGCGCGCTGCCGGTGGTGCATCTCGCGACGGCAGGCGCGCTACCGGTGATGCATCTCGCGACGGCAGGCGTGCTTCCAAGGCGACGGCGTTTGGGCATCGCGCGGCGAACCTGCCTTCGACGCGGGGCGTCCGCTGTCCGCTCGATCGGGTGTCCTGCCCTCACTCGCGGCGCTCGCCCTCCGTGGCTCGCTGTCGCGGAACCCCCGGCGCCGGGCGCG